>RGUG01000034.1 GCA_010027915.1 bacterium
CCTGGGTGTGGGCCCTGATCGGGTGTCTCATCACCCCCATGATAAGCCACAAAATGGACGCATCCAACAGGTCGTTGTGGTCAATGGCCGGTATCGCCTTGGGGCAATCCGGTATTGCCAACCCCGATGCCGTCGGCAGCGTACTGAGCAACCCGGCGGGCATGGCCCAACGCAACTTTTTTTTGTCGTGGCAACCAGAATGGAAACAAGGGACAACCACATCATTACAAGGGGTGACCATCCAACTTGATCGGCTGGGATACGCCCAGATCCAAGACTGGCGCGATCAGACCCTTGTCACCCACACCCTATGGACCGTTGGACAAGCAGTCAATGAGCACATGAAATGGGGACTGCGGCATCATGAACGCCACATGGGGTCTGATCATTCATGGGGGATCGATGTGGGGGTGTTGTGGCAAGTCATGCCCCATCTGACGGTGGGGGGCGTGGCCTACCAATGGGTAACGGACCAACCCACCCATCAACCCCACTACCAAATCGGATGGACCTGGCATGGGCCTGGCGACGGCTGGGCCTGGAACTTGGATGGGCAACAACAGCCCAACCAAGACTGGGTCATGGTCACTGGCCTTAGCATGGTCATTCAAGACGACTTTCAGCTCCGCATGGGCCTTCATCCCTACCAATTCACCGGCGGGTTGGGCACCATGGTCGGTGCCTGTTGGGTGGATTATGCCTTCGAGGCCCCCTTTTCCGGCACGGACAAAACCCATCACCTGGCCATTCGATTGGGGGGGGTTCCCACTCAACATACAAAAGAGGCAAACTAAAATGGCACACTTGATCACCCCGTGGCAACCGCAACACCCCCCCAACCTTCACATTACCCATCGCGAGGGCGTGTGGTTGACCACCCATGAAGGGGTACGGTTATGGGATGCTTGTTCGCAATTAATGGCCGTTAGCATGGGACACGCCCATCCCCGCATTAGCACGACCTTACAAGCCGCCATCCCCCAAAGTGGGCATTTGGTACCCGGTCTGCAGTGTGAATGGCGTCAACAGTTGGGTGAGGCCATGGCCCCCCTGTTGCCAGACGGATTTGGGCCCGTCTTGCTCACCACCGGCGGGGCAGATGCCATTGAAAACGCCATTAAAATGGCCCGTCTTGCCACCGGTCGCTCGATTATCATCACCAAAAACCGGTCCTATCATGGTGCCACCTTGGGTGCCTTGAGTGCATCGGGTGACCCAAGACGTGCTGGGTTAATGGGATTGGAAGCCCCGGGGTTTGTATCGGTCGAAACCGCTGATTGTAGGCAATGCCCATGGGAATTGACCCCCACCACCTGTACCCAAAACTGCATCGACGCCTTACACCAACTCGTTAATACCGTGGGTCCCGAACGGGTAGCAGGTATTTTATTAGAGGGTGAATCCGGAACCTCAGGATGCATTCCCTATCCCCCGGGGTATTGGGCGGCAGCCAGAGCACTGGCCACTCACATTGGGTGTTGCCTGATTGCCGACGAAGTCATGAGTGGGATGGGTCGGTGTGGGGAATGGTTTGCGGTGACCGGTCATGGGGTCACACCCGATATCATCGTGGCCGCCAAAGGGCTCACCAACGGCACCATTCCAATGGGGGCGGTCTTGATCAAACACGACCTGATTTATCCTCGCTTTGAACACGACCCCCTACCACTGGGCTTAACCTACAGTGCCCATCCCTTGGGCTGTGCCGCCGCCGTTGCCACCATCACGGCCATGACCCCCGTGGTCCATCGGGCCAAAACCATGGCCCCCTGGTGGCTGCGAACCTTGCATGATCATCTGGGAACTCACCCGATGGTTGGGAACATTCGAAGCCATGGTTTTTTGGGATGCATTGAGTTGATTGACCCGCATACCCGCACCCCCTTGGTCACACGGCCCCACAACAGTCCGTGGGAACAAACAGTCCGAACCGCATTACTGGGTGCAGGCATCTACCCGTTGGTGAGGTGGTCCCATGTGTTTGTGGCACCACCCATTATCGCCACCGAATCCGAATTAATCGAATTGGCCAGGCGATTGCAAACCGGCTTGCACACGTTATATGACACCCACTTCGATTGAACCCCGGTCATCGAACGGACCGTCCCTCATTTAATTGAACCATTTGGTAGATCGTTGAGTGATCGATGAGGGTGTTTGGTTTGCAGAGGTCTTAGTACGCTTAAAAAAGTAAAAAAACAGGAAAACAACCAGAATACCCATTCACCGGTATATGTGCCCGTGACTGGTAGGGGATAATGGTGCGCTTGGCGAGATTCGAACTCACGACCTTTGGCTCCGGAGGCCAACGCTCTATCCAGCTGAGCTACAAGCGCGGAAAGACCAGTATAAACGCCCAGAACAGGATCGGCAAATCAGAGCCTCGTCGCTTGGCACGCTCAGCGTGGCAATGACGAAGAAGCCCCCATGGTCGTTCCGGGCACACTATCAAACAACGGCAACACCGCCCCGCGCATGATGTTATGAATCAAAATGGACCATCGGGTCACCCCTTGATGACATGTCAAGTTGCCAATCAACACATGATACGGATCCAACGCCGCTGGGTGAAGCGTGGGCACATACCGAATGGGTTGCGTGGCAGCAGCAGCGTCCCACATGGCGATCAATGAGGACCTATCCAATGGATGGGGCACCGCCACATCAATCCAATGGCCCACCACCGCTGGGATACGATGGGCACTCACCGAGACCCGCAAAGAAGGAAAGAGACGATTGAGCTCCATCATGATGTGAGACTCCGTCGACTCATCGGCATGTCGCAAGGGAATCAAGTGACGTAATTGATCATGGGGATATAAGGCATCCCCCCGTCCAGACAAGGACTGAAACGTTGAAATGATCATGGGGAAAGGGTCAATGAGGGGCAATACTGGGGCCAGTGACAAGGATAACGCAATGGTACTGCAATTGGGTATTTTGGTCATCGCATGGGCCGAAGGGGACGAGGAAGGAGAGGCCGTGAGAATCACCCGTGGGTCCAAGCGACGGTGGGGACTATTGGACACGATGGGAATGTGCTGCCGCTCAATCAAATCCTCTAAATCACCGGCACGGTCCGGAATGCTACTAACCACCACATCAGGGGGATCGGCAATAATATCCCGAATGGAACCAATGGATTGGGGTGGCAACCAATCAGGGGCAGGCAAAGGAGCCCAATGGGGGGCATAATGTGCCACCAATCGGGCTTCTTTTTCTTGCCACACCTCATGAAAAGAACGATGCAACGACTGCGGGCTTCCCACCAAATGGGACACCGTAATATGAGGATAGGAAGCAAGATGATGGATAAAGTGACGGCCCACCAATCCCGTGGCACCCACAATCGCAACACGAATGACAGTCATGCTGTTGGGTATAACACAGATTGGACCACAGTACAAAACCCAGTTAACCGATCCCCACCCTTGCCCCTATCACCTCACGGTTGGAAACCCATCCCCCGATCGTTGGGCCCCTCAAATGAGGAGATCCCCCCTTCAGCTTTAGGCATGCCCATCATCAAAGGCTTTGAGCATGCTTGCCATGAAGACAGCGTCCGTTTGAAAGGGATGGGTCAAGGACACCATGACAGGGGGAACATATTGCCCCAAAGCCGACACATGCCGCACCCATCGCATCAACCGACTGGGCCGAGGCAAATGCACACACCCAATATCATAACGAATCAACAACGCACACCACCGCCACCACTGCCAGCGAGGAATACAGTGAATGACGCGTTCAGACAACTGGGCGTGGGCCGCCATCATCCGTCGAATCTCATGCTGGTGGGTACTCAGCATCACCTCGGCCCCCCATTGCCGCAAGCCGTCGACATGGGCCATGGCCAACGGAATATCTGCCACATGGGTGACATAGACCATATGCGACACACTGTGCTTGAGCCATTCTCGCCGATCAACCGGTACCATCACAGCCGGTGGGTGATGCCACAACGCATCAATGGCCGCCACCACCTCATCGGTTTGGATGGGGGTCAAGCAGTCCGGTTTCTTGCACCCCGGCTTGCACCACAGGTGACACGAAAAGGCATGCGATACCACCTGATGGGGGGTGGCCCAAGGCCCCCAGCGCAATGGCTTCACAAATTTGGACGGGGCAATGCTCACCACTGGGGTGCCCAAGGCAGCGGCAATATGGGTGGGCCCCGTATCGGTCCCTACCACCACCCTGGCGTGATAAACCAAGCCAATCAAGGCCTCCAAACTGGTTTTTCCTCCCAAATCAATGACTGGTTGCTGACTCAATGCCCGGATATCCGCCAACCGTTGAATATCATCCGGGGTGGCACCGGTTAACACCACTTGGAGCCCTTTACCACCCAATTCATCGATTAATTGTGCATATCGTTCACGAAGCCACATGCGATTACCCCCACCGGAACTGGGATGGATGATCACAAACCGCCGACTGATTAACTGATGCTCTGCCATGAGGGCTTCGGCGTCGTGTTTCATGGCATCCGTTACAGGGATATGCATGTGAGATGACAAGGAAATATCCGGTCGGATGGCCCAAATAAGTCGGGCACTGAGTTCGGTTTCATGCAACATCACATTACGAAAGGGTTGGGGAATCCGATGGGTTAAAAAGGGCGATAACAGCACGCGATTGGCATCCCCAATTCGAAATGGTATGCCCGCCAAGGTGACCAACGCCGTGTAATACCCCGTATTAAACGGTAAAAACACCATCGAGAACCCATAGCCCCTAATATGCTTGACATACGACCAAAACCCCCGCAGGCCCCTGGCTGACCCCATTTTTTTCCAATCGGGAATGACCGCATGAATATCGGGGTGATGTTGGGTCAGGGGAATGGTATAGGGTTGTTGCAGGGTATAAATCTCGGCATCCGGATAGGCACGGCGAATGCTCCCAATCAGTGGCATCATCAGGACCACATCCCCAATCGCATCGGGTCGAATCACCAAAATACGCATGGCCCGATCATACCAAACCTTGCCCACCTTGCCCATTCATCCCCCCGATCAAAAGGGGCACCCAATTAAATAAGGGGGAATGATTTACGCCCCATTAAAATCACAGTATGATGGGTCCTTACAACCCATCATCACCCATCTACTATCCACAGGTTTAGGGCACCTGGTCAAAGGGAATGTATCCCTATCCACATTACAGACAAAAGGCGATAACAACATGCAGGTGAATCACATGGACGCATTGGGGCAAGTACAAGATCAGCTGGTGGATTGGGGTGCCTATGCAACCGATGGTTTCTTTGACGAGTTAATGGGACCCCATCGATGTCCCAGGGAAGGGTACGAGCGGGTGGCGGCGTATTTTGCCAGCAAAACCATACGAGACCTTCAAGGTCGACAGTCGTATGTTAATTCATTGTTACTCAATCTGGGGATTACCTTTAATGTGTATCACGATTCCGACGGGACCGAACGCATTTTTCCGTTTGACCTCATACCCCGGGTGATATCTGCCCATGAGTGGGCCCACATTGAACGGGGGCTGGTTCAGCGAATTGAGGCATTAAATTTATTTATTGATGATATTTACCATCACCAATCCATCCTCAAAGATGGGGTGGTCCCCAGGGAATGGGTAATATCATCCAAAGGGTTTTTACCTCAATTGATGGGGGTATCGCCCCCACAAGCCCGTTGGTGCCACATTACGGGGACCGACTTAATTCGGGACCGGGATGGGATATATTATGTATTAGAAGATAACTTAAGGTGCCCTAGTGGGGTGGCGTATGTATTAGAAAACCGCGAAATCATGAAGCGGGCGTTTGCCACCCTGGTATCATCGATGCCCATTCGATCGGTGGGTCATTATCCCAGTTGGTTGTTAGAGTTGATGCAATACGTGAGCCCGGGCTCGTCGGGTCAATGTGCGGTATTGACCCCTGGGATTTATAACAGTGCGTATTTTGAACATTCTTTTTTGGCCCGACAAATGGGTGTTGAGTTGGTGCAACCGAGTGACTTGGTGGTACAAAACCATGTGGTCTATATGCGTACCACCCGTGGGTTCCGGCGAGTGGATGTGTTGTACCGGCGCATTGACGACACGTTTTTAGATCCCACCGTGTTTGACCCTCATTCCATGTTGGGGATACCAGGCCTATTTGATGCCTTCAGAAAAGGAAATGTGGCCTTGGTCAATGCCCCGGGCACGGGGGTTGCGGATGACAAAGTCATTTATGCCCGTGTGCCCGAGATGATTCGGTATTACCTTCAGCAAGAGCCCCTGTTACCGAATGTGCAGACCTATATTTGTTCAGACCCGTCTGAGTTATCATATGTGTTGGACCATTTGGATCAACTGGTCGTCAAAGCCGCCAATGAAGCAGGGGGATATGGGATGTTGGTGGGCCCCCATTCTACCAAAGAGGAACAAGCCGCTTTTCGTGATAAATTAATCGCCAACCCCCGAAATTATATCGCCCAACCCACCTTACAATTTTCGAGATGTCCCTCCTTTATATCCGATCACATTGCCGGACGACATGTGGATTTAAGACCCTATGTGTTATATGGTGAATCGGTAAAAGTATTACCCGGTGGGCTTACCCGGGTGGCACTCAAAGAAGGGTCGTTGGTCGTGAATTCTTCACAGGGCGGGGGCAGTAAAGACACATGGGTATTGGAGTCGTCATATGTTAAGTAGGGTGGCCAATTCAATGTTTTGGATGAACCGGTATTTGGAACGGGCACAAAACTATGTGCGGTTAATGGAAGTCAATTTATTGGGTCAGTTGGAATTGCCGGGCGAATTTGCACCCCAATGGCGTCCTTTGGTCGAAATCACGGGTGATCACGACTGTTTTGTCGCCTATTATGACGGGTATGACAGGGAATCAGTGGTATCGTTTTTGACCTTTGACCGTCGAAACCCCAATTCAATTGTGTCAACAGTGAGCCAGGCACGCGAAAACGCCCGGTCCATCCGCGAATGTATTTCGGGCGAATTATGGACGGCCATTAATGCGTTGTATTGGATGATTCAAGACGGCGACACCGCAGGGTTATCGCACGAGCAATTGTTTGATGTATATGAACGGATCAAAGAATCGTGTTATGTGATATCCGGCATTGGGCATACCACCATCGCCCACACAGAGCGGTGGCATTTTGCCCGAATGGGTCAATATTTAGAGCGAATCGACCAGGTATGTCGGTTGTTATTGGTGCAACAATCGGTGGTGTTTCCGGACAACCCATCACAACGCACCACCTTTGAGTTAATTCAATGGGTATCCGTCTTACGATCCGCCAGTGCCTATGATTTGTTTATAAGAGAGTATGGGCAACCGACCTGGGACAAAGTGGTGGCACTGTTGTTGTTAAACCCATTTTTTCCTCGATCGGTTCGGTATGCCATCAAACAAGTGCAATCGTCCCTTCATGCCATTACGGGGAATGCGGTGGGAACGTTTCACATCCCCCTTGAAAAAGTGGTGGGACGATTCAAAGCCAATCTCGATTATTTAGAAAGCGATGAGATTGTATCCTTTGGATGGGACACCTATTTAGAGCGGTTATTAACACGAACCCAACAAATTGATGAGGCGTTTACCCGCACTTTTTTGAGCCATACCGACGTATTGCCGGCCGAACCAGTTCCGTTTAATTCTTAACCAAAAAAAGAGGAGGGGGGAAGGGATGAAGAGGGGCACCGCCATAACATCGACCATGTGGCAGTGGGTCCAACAGGTGGCAAATGCGGTGATGCCATGGGCATGTCTACACTGTCGAGAACACCCGGCCCCGGTGTTATGCCCCCGTTGCCATGCGGGTGCACCCCTTCGCATCACCCATGAATCCCCCCGCAACGGACTGGGATGCGATGGAAGCGTCGAGCAAGGGGGGCCCCTCTTGTATGGGTGGCCCTACGATGGGGCCATACGGAGTGTCATACGGTCCATCAAATATGGGGGGCATCGTGCCGCCTTGCAGTGGCTTGGCCAAGAAGCAGGGCCCTTGTTCAACGAGGCCATGGACCGGTATCAACCCGACTTGTTCATCCCAATCCCCGCCTCAAGGGATCGATGGCTGCAACGCGGATTCAATCTACCCTCGGCCTGTTTGGCAGAACATCCGGCATCACACGCGATCACAGCACCTGTTTTAGTGAGGGTCAAACCCACCATCGCCCTGGCCGGATTAGGGCGTGAAACCCGACAAGTGGTGACAAAAGATTGCATGGCCGTGGTAGGAGACGCCGTCCGACATCGTCGGGTGATCATCGTCGATGACATCATCACCACCGGCACAACGATGAGCCTGGCTGCCCAGACATGCCGTGCGGCCGGGGCCTCATGGGTCGGCGTGGTGGGGCTCAGCCGAACCTTGAATCCCGTCATCGACTAGAAACCCATCCGATAGGATGATCCCATCGTGAAAGCCCCGCCTCAGGGGCACGATGGGGGACGAACGGGGGAACGCCAGCCGAACAGTCAATCCCGTCATCGACGAGGACCCAACTCACCCCTTCCATTGGATCAGACGGTAGCGAGGGGTGGGATCGACCCCCATACACGATACCCACATTGGGCGTTCCCTTCACCCCACGAAACGACACAACGGAACGGGATGGCATTCATTCAAAAAGTTCATTACCTATCATTCAAAATAAAGGGTACTATCGCACCCGTTCACCACTTCACACACCAGTACAATCCACAAGGAGCCCACCATGTTTTATTACCATAAAACAGCTGTGTCACGTTCACGCCGCCCGTCTGGGTTGGATTCAATCCCAGCCATGCCGATTCATCATCTAAGCAATCAGGCCGGTATGGGCCTCCCTAGAAGACACCAGCCAGCCCGACGTCCCACAACAAGAATCGTTCCAGCAGCAGGCAGAAGACATCTTCCGCCAGAGCAACCATTAAATGTTCGCTTTCAATTGCAATTAATAAAGAATGGCTTTCCGAGCCATGCGATCGGCTTTAATCAGACTCAACACAATGAAACCAACTGTGTCATATTGGTTAAGCAACTCGAAAAAGTGATTGGTAACGTGTCACTACATGAGGACAGACCCTCAGGCGGAAAACAATACATTGGGGTACAAGATGCCGCATACTTTGAGTATTTATCCAATCCAATCGATAATATCGGTCGTAATAGGGGGGAAGCCGGTCATAATAGGGGGAGTGTCTACCCTATTAGGAAATTAAAAGAAACGATAGATTCTATGCGAACGGCACTAGCAAACACTACCCATGAGATCCGATCCATTGATGTCGGTGGGGGATTTAAGGCAGTATGTGGTATGGATAGCGCTGGAATAATGCAAGTGCGAATAGTAGCAGAACGAAGTGAAAACGCTACAATCGCCACATTAACGGGGTCATTCCATGCAGAACAGGCGAGGCAAGCCGTGCAACCCCCCGCAGCAGCACCCGCACGCCCAGCACCCGCAGCAGCAGGGGAATGGTGGGCAGGAATGGCACCCGCAGCACCCGCA
>RGUG01000331.1 GCA_010027915.1 bacterium
TTTGTTTCATCAGCTAACCGGTCAGCGTTGGGTTTTGGCAAGTTTGGATTGCCCCATCGTGTCATCTGCATGTGATGAAGGGGATCCGAAGGGTGATTCACGCTTGCATCGGCTGCGGACTATCCGATGGTCCCATCGTGATAGCGTTGGACTCATCCATCAAGTGCCACTGTTTTTTGATACCGGTCAGGTCAGGTGAGGGGGATATCAGGTGAGGGGGATATATAAAACGTGCCGGCTAAGAATCCCGCATGGTAGGCAAGCCCCATGTGGAATGATTCCGTGGGCGTGATGTCTATATATTCAAAAATATCGATTGTTGTGTTATGGTAAGCCTACTACACCAATACATAGTACAAAAAAAGGAGTTGCAATGGCTTTTTTTCACGGTTTTGTTGCACCGTTTTCAACTAAAAGTGCATCTGTTTTAGGTGGGTTTCGTCAGGTAGATCAAAGTCAACGGGTAAGTCCGGTGCCTGTTTCGGGGTCTAGGGTTCCTTCGTTGTCTAAACCCTCGCCACGTGCTGCTTCCTGGTCGTCTCGCACATCCTCGTCTTCCCCAACTTTAAGCACGTCACCCTTTTTTGAGCAACCCCCACAGTGGTCGCCTCCCCCTTCGGTCCTTTCACGTGCTAATTCGGTGCCACCCCTTTCTTCTAACTCACCA
This sequence comes from bacterium, assembly GCA_010027915.1. The sequence continues at coordinate 668 of RGUG01000331.1, forward strand.
CCATCACAACGGACCCGTAGAAACTCTGTGGGTTCCTCATCTGTTCATGCAGGTCCCCATTCTAGCTCACCATTTTCTCCCCCATTGCCAACTGCTTCGAACCCGCCTTCAATTGGGAATTCTGACCACCTCAAGGCATTGTTTGATCGTTTTCAAGGGGCATTGAGTCGAGCCGGTTGGGATGCACATCGACTCAATGACACAACCCAGTCGGGCGATCGAATAGCCAGGATGGTGTCGCAATTGGCTGGTGTGGTGAACAGTGGGTTCGTCTCTGGATCTGGTCGTGAGCACCCGATTACCCGACCGGTTTTGATTCAACCTAAGACCCCTGGTGGATCCCCTGTAGACCCTGGGTTTATCAAGGCGTTAACCCAAAACCCTGAGCATATTAACGTGTTCGCACAAACTGTGCATCGAAGTGAACTTGGCTTGCGTGAACGTAACGTGACAGGCGAGAGATCGGTCCTATTTATACACTTAACAGGTGAATTTACCATGGTCTATGGCATGAATAAAGACCATGTGATGGAAGTGTATGTGGTGCAAAAATCTACTGTTGATACAGAAGTTGCCACCTTAAAAGCGCGGTTGGCAGCAGCGGAAGCCCGCCAAAAAGCGGCGTCTTTGCGACAAGATACCGGTAATGAAAAGTCCTCCGGTAACGTTGATCGGCATGAAGCATCCCAGGAGGATTCGTGGGTTTCTTCCACTTGGGGGTCTGTGGCGTCTACCCTATCTCGTCTTTCTTGGCTGGATTTAGCCAAGGCAGAAACGTGGTTTCAAGGACGTGGTGGGGGTAAGTAACCGCTTCATCGCATTCCGTCAGGTGCTGACTGTTTC
>RGUG01000332.1 GCA_010027915.1 bacterium
ATGCTATCACCCTTAATCTGAAACATACGGTAGGACCGGTTCGGATTCAGCTCCGCAACTGGAAGCATAAATTGAGGAAGACGGGCTACAAAATCGGGATCCCGGTGGCCCTCGAGGTAGCCAGCCGCTGCCTGAACAGGCACCAGGGTAATCTGTTCGCGTTGATCGACCCCATCTACCGCCACAGACAACACCCGTAGCCGTTCGCCCGCTGGATCAGTATGACGAACCCCACCAGGCAGACGAACAGCTGCCTCCTTCACCAACTCATCGACCGAACAGCCGAAGCAATCGGCCAGTTGACCCATCACCTCCAATGGAGGGGCGGCCCTACCCTGTTCGTACGCCCCCACAGTAGCCCGCGCTATACCCAAACGAACAGCCAATTGCTGCTGTGTGAAGCCGAGCTCCCTGCGAAAGCGCCCCATATTGCGACCAAAAATCAGTTTAATATCCATCGTGAAATGCAGTTGAATGAGTAAATAAAATTGAAGATGCTAATATAGATAGAATGACAATATAAATAGCATAAAGAAAAAAATAATCTTAATACCTATATTTGTGTATGAGCTACAAACGACTAAACAGCGATCTTCTCGACCTCATCGAACTGCGCAATGAGCTGCACGAAATGGCCTTCAACGATCCCCAATACGACGATTTAGAAGACGAACTCCATGACTTTGAGGACACCTTCAACCGACGGTATCAGGGAATCATCGAACCTATACTCATTGGAATACATAAAAAACTAGCGCCCGAAATACCCCACCTCATTCCAACGGCCTATGTTGCGAACCACTACGAATACCTGGCCGAAACCGACACCTATGAAACCGATGGCACATCGGGCGTAGTGTTGGAAAACGAACAAGGACACAACTTCCGTCTTACCTTTATTCCCAATCCCACTCGTCTGCTGCTCACCAGCAGCAAAGACATGCAGGTGGTGTGGAGTGAAAACCAACCCGATGATGAAATCAAATAGATCCCTTTTCCTGATTTTGGCCGTTGGTCTGCTCAACAGCTGTGATCCACGCCCCGTTCCGGTTCCTCAACCCGACCCGACCTCGATCGATCTCATCATCGACCACCGATTTGGTGCCCAACGACTGCAATTGGGCGACGTTCAATACAATACCCTCAACAACGCAATAGGGGTCGATGTGCTCGACTACTACCTCGGAAAACCATCGTTTCAAAAACCCGATGGGTCTTGGGTCAGCAGTTCCTCCTATTTCTTGGTGAAGGCCCGATCGAATCAACCCGACACACTGCGAATCACCGATATACCCGTGGGCGCCTACACCCGACTGCGCTTTACGTTGGGTGTTGACTCGGCCGACAACCATGCAGATCCGGCATTATGGCCCAATGAACATGGGCTGAGCCTAATGAATGGGGGGCTGATGCACTGGGGATGGAATGCCGGTTACATCTTCTTTAAGCTAGAAGGACGTTACCGCAATACGGCTTCCCAAAACCGCGGCTACAGCTACCA
>RGUG01000333.1 GCA_010027915.1 bacterium
CCCCATTGGCCCCCCCTCGGTAATCAGTATGGCGAAATGTCCGGGCACTATCCCATGCCGTGGAGACCAACTCACCAATCGACAAGCCCGTCGTGGCGATCTGTTGCTTAACCGCCGCCACATCATAATCAGTAGGGCCAGCAGGAACCGGGTCCTGCCATATAAATGATACCGAAGGAAGAATAGGGCCCACATACCGAGACGCCGGCCCCATGTCACGATGGGTCAGTTTAAACCAGGCCTTGGCAAATGCATCCGAAAAAGACGCCTGGTCACGATAAAACCGCTCGGAAATCTCGCGGTATACAGGATCCATTTTCATGGCCATATCCGCATCGGTCATGATGGGAGACTGCCGAATGCTGGGGTCTGCCACATCGGTGGGCATATCCTCCGGGGCAATACCAATAGGCTGCCATTGCCACGCACCCGCCGGACTTTTTTTGAGCTCCCACTCATATTCCAGCAACAACTTAAAATACCCATTGTCCCAACGGGTTGGATGGGTCGTCCAAGCCCCTTCTAGCCCGCTGCTCACCGTGTGACGACCTATCCCTTTTCCGCCACCCTGATTCCAACCCAATCCCTGTTCATGAAGGTCTTTGCCCACGGTATGTCCCCCCGCCGTTAAGGCCACGGTTTCTTCATCGTTCATGCCCATACGGGCAAACGTTAAGCGTACGTCTTGGGCGGTTTTGAGTGGATCCGGTACCCCCCCAACCCCTTCAGGGTTGACATAAATCAAGCCCATCTGAACGGCTGCCAACGGCTGTTGCAACCCGTCTCGATCCGCAGGATCAGGGTATCGATGCGACGCCAACCATTCGGTTTCAGGGCCCCAATGAATGTCCCATTCCGGGTGCCAAATATCCTCACGACCAAATGAAAACCCCAGCAACTTCAAGCCCATGGATTCATAGGCCACATGACCAGCCAACACCATTAAATCAGCCCAACTGATGCAATCGCCATAGGCTTTTTTGATGGGCCATAACAATCGACGGGCTTTGTCTAAATTGACATTGTCAGGCCATGAATGAAGGGGTTCAAACCGTTGATTACCCGTTCCTGCACCGCCTCGCCCATCTGCCACACGGTAAGTACCAGCGGCATGCCATGCCATGCGAATCATCAACCCCCCATAATGACCCCAATCTGCAGGCCACCATGGCTGACTACTGGTCATTAACGCCGTCAGGTCTCGGATTAACGCCGCCACATCCAGGTCGCGAAGGGCCTCCCGATAGGGCCGATCCAGTGGATTCGATTGGCGACCATGTTGATGCAAAATCCCGATATTAAGGGCTTTGGGCCACCAGGGAGAGTGCTCGGTGGTGGCGTTGGCACCATGCATCACGGGACATTGACCTGACGTCATAAAAAACCTCCTGATTGTGTGGCATTGATACAGCGAAGACCACAGCATACCCGAGCGATGCCTCATGGAAAAGGGGTGATAGCAGCCCCACTCAAACCGCCATGACAGGGCCCACGCAAAAG
>RGUG01000334.1 GCA_010027915.1 bacterium
CCCTGATGCATTGACATCGGCGGCCAAAAGGTTTAACCCCGTCAAAGGCAAAATTGTAGAATAAGATCGTTGGATTAGTACGCCATCGGTCGCATTAACCCCGCCCCATTGAATTGAAGAGGCGCCACTCAGTGTGTAACTCCCGGAAGGATACCCCGACAAGTCGAAGTTACCCCCAAGATCTGTACTATCACCCGCAACCACGTTACCATTGAAGTCGGTTAACTTCACATAACTACGGGACATAGGTGTCTGCGCATTGTTTTTGTAGCGAAGCACCCCTGTGATGCGGTTGCAATTATTGACAGTGAGATTGAGCGTAATCACGCTGTCGCATCCCAAAACATTGGTCAGGGTGACCGTATAGGATCCACTGGCACAAAAAGTCTGGCCATCCACAACATAACAATTCGGGGCGCACAGTGTGTCGAAAATCGCAATTTGACTCGGCTGGTTAACTGTTAAGTCGAGGGTTACCACACTATCACATCCGAGGCCATTGATCAAGGTATCCAAGTACACACCAGTGGTGGTCAACCATTGTCCATTGAAACTATATCCATTCGGGGCACAGATGGCTTGACTCATCGTGCTCGCACTCGGCTCATTCACCGTAAGATTCAGCGTAATCAAGCTATCACAACCAAAGTAGTTGGTCAAGTTGACCTGATACACTCCGGCGGATTGGAACCCCTGACCTCCCACAATAAAAGAGGAAGGAGCGCAGATCACCTCATTGAGCGTAGTGTTACTGGGTAGATTGACCAGCACCTCCACTTCACTGGTCAAACGGCTGCATCCATCCGCATTGGTAACCCGCACCCGGTACCGTCCACCCTGAAGGGCAATATGCTGGACCCCAACAACCCCAGAGAGCAACAAACCATCGCGGTACCATTCATAAACCCAGCCCTGCGGAAACGCACCCGATGCATCCTGTATAGAAAGTGTGACGGAATCACCTTGACAAAAAGCGAGTGATGAACTCAACAAAATCGGTTCGGGCAGGGGAAGTACGCTAAGTTGCCCTCCCACATAACTGCATTCAACGACCTGTCCCGTCGAATCAGCCAGTTCATTGTTTCCCTGATTCACCAAATCCCATTGAAGCGGGGTCGTGCCATTGGCCACCAGTCGAAGAAATCCCAACGTATCTCCATCCTCAAGGGATGCCGGCTGTAAAGAATACCAAGACAATCTAATGTCTCCATTGTTATATCCATTTATCCATGATGATGATTGGGTTGCAACGTGGGGCAAAATCCAGTCGGTAAAGGACACCAAACCCGGGTCAACCAAAACACTCATCGATATTGCACTCACCTCCCGAGCACCCCAAACCCGAATCGGAATCAAAGCTGTGTCGCCCGAACAGATTGTCGAGGAACCCATCTCAACCCGAATCCTCTGTCGCACATTGATGAAAAACTCCGGAGAATAAAAGTCATCACAACCATTGTTTAACCTTAGCCGCAAACGCAGCCCCAGACGCGAGTAAGC
>RGUG01000335.1 GCA_010027915.1 bacterium
GGTTCTTGGTGCATATTATGGGGGAGTCGGATTATCGTGCGATGGGGTATACGGGGGCCATTCAGTCGATTGTGACGCCAAGCGAAAAGGTTGTCGGCGTCCTTGTGCCGTATGCCGAGTCCATGGACTTGTTATACAAATATGCGTCGGTCGTCGTGTGCCGAGCAGGGGCGACGTCGATAGCCGAATTATTTGAGTTTAATTCACGCGCCGTATTGATTCCGTATCCATTTGCCAAAGACGATCATCAAACGGCGAATGCAGCGGTGGTTGATCGGTCGGGGCGTGCGGTGGTACTCAAAGAATCCCAACTTAAACCGGCGACCTTGGTTGCGGCAATCGAATCCGCACGCCGGTTAATCCCGCCGGACCCGACACCGGGTGCGCGAGAGCGGGTCGCAACGATGATTCGAAAGCTCATATAATGCGGGTCGGACTGGTTACACGGAACGCTCGACTATATTCATCCCGTCGGTTTATCGAAGCCATTCGGGGGTTAGGACACGAGCCGATTATCGTGGATCCATTTCGATGTGTATTGTCGGTTAACCCGGTCGGAATCCGGCACAAAAATCGCCCCTTAAAGCATATCGATGTGGCGATTCCGCGGGTGGGTGCAATGGGGACATCGGTGGTGTTGGCGGTCCTGCGCCAGCTGCAATTACAAGGGACGACATTGTTGAATTCTGCAGATGCAATTGGTACGGCGCGGGATAAATTGGCGACGTTGCAACGGTTGCAGGCGGCTGGGATCCCGGTTCCGCCGACGGTATATAGCGTGGATTCAGACCAACTGACCCGCGCCATCCGGCCGTTGGGAACGCCAACCGTGTTTAAGGTATTGGACGGCTTACAAGGGGCCGGCGTTGTTTTAGCCGAATCTGAGCGGGGGGCGAGCAGTGTTATCGATTGGTTTCAGGCGTCTCGAACGGATTTTGTGGCCCAAGCATTTATACATGAGGCTGAAAATGCAGACATTCGGTGTTTGGTTTTGGATGGGAAGGTGATCGCAGCGATGCGGCGTCAAGCGCAAAATGGGGATTTTCGGTCCAATTTACACCGGGGCGGCACGGCGGAATTAGTCGTTCCAACTGATCAAGAGGTTTCTGTAAGTATTGCAGCGGCGGCAGCGTTGGGGTTGCGGTTGGCAGGGGTAGATTTGCTTCGAACTCGTGGGCAATCCGTGGTGATTGAAGTTAATGCGTCCCCGGGGATTGAGGGGATTGAAGGCGTCGCCTTGCAGGATTTGGCGCGGCTTATCGTGACCGCAGCGATTCTATAAAATTCAAATTTTTTCTTTAACATTCCATAATCGTCCCTTTTTCGATATTTATTCTAATTTTTTCTTTTTTCCCGGGGTGGTCCCCCCGGATACCCCCACTAATCGGCCATAACCTCGCACCAGTCGTCAGCCTCCGGCTTCCTTTGTGGCAATCAGACAGGATGGCCTAATTTGGATGTTCTACGACTAACCATTCGAATTTAGGGTCCCATTTTCG
>RGUG01000336.1 GCA_010027915.1 bacterium
TGCTACTCCCATCTCGACTGCCCCCACCACCGGCTCCCCACGCCTTGACTTGAATGCTGGTCACCCCTTGGGGCACCACCCACCATTGATCGGCATCGGCCACATAATCAAAGATCGGGGTTGTGTGACGTCGCTCTACAATGGCCAATGTATAATTGGTGCCGGCCAATACACTACCAGTCCCTTCCATCCATTCTGATAGGCCATCAAATCGAAGTGCCGTTCCCGTGTTGATCACACTAGGAATCCAAACAGGCCGATTGGGAATGGCATAAGAAACAAAGTGGTTGCGATACCCACTCCAATCCAACCATCGGATCACATTTTGGGATGCATCCCGTTCGGATGCATTCAATGACACCGTGGTCAGCCACATTCGCAAGCTTGCCACCCCCGCCAACGAATTAATGGACGGTGCCACCGATGCCAAATCGATCACTTTGGTGGCATCATTGGGAAACCGATCCATCAGGTTATCCACCCCGTCATCATCGCTATCGATCACCACCCCATACCGGGTGGCCAAATACGTCTCAATACTTTGGCGTTGTGCATCGGTTAACGCGGTGTTAAACACCAAGACTTCTGCCACATCACCGGTGTAATAATCCGACCCATTGCGGCCAATCCATAGGGAAGCGGTGGGCACGGAAGAGCCTGAGCCCGTACCGGATGCCACAGTCGTACCATTGACCAACAATCGGGATGCCACCCCATTTTGGATGGCGGTTACAATGCGCACCCGGGGCGTAAATGGCAGGGCAATCGCCCAGCGTGAATCGACAAGACCACCAGTGAATAAGTCTTGGTAGGACAATTCCGTACCCGTTGTCCCACGGGTTCGCCATCCCATAAAGTTAGTGGTAGGGGCATTCGAACCAATGAGTGGGGCCCACCCGATCGTTTCAGAGGGTGTGACCCGTTCTACCACGATCATCGTTTGATTGGATAACGGGGTGGACAACGCCATATTGCACCACTGGCTGCCATTAAATGACACGGCAGGCACAAGCCCAAACGACGTGCCAGAAGGAAATAAGGGGGCGGTGTTAGCGGGTAACACCATCGAGTTACCTTTTCCCGACCAATCCACCCACAAGGTCACCGCCCCGTTGGTGGTTTTAAGGGGAGGGAAGGTGGTTTCATTGGCAGACACGATCCCATTCCCATCAAAATCACCATTGGTATTAAACCATGCCATGAGGTTGGCCGATACCGAACTTAATGCGGTTGGCAGTGTCACAACCATGGCATTGTTGGTAGGAAAGGCATCCAAATCATTGATGACCCGATCACCATCGGTATCGACCGCAATGCCCCATTTTTTGGATAAATACTCATCCACCAAATAGCGGTCTTGGGCGGATAAAGACGATTTGAATACCAACACCTCGCCAATATCCCCATCAAAATAATTGCCCGACAAATACCGACCCAGTTCGGTTTGAGTGGCACGGCTATACGCCGGGTTGCTTTGATACCGAATCAACACGGTGCCG
>RGUG01000337.1 GCA_010027915.1 bacterium
AATGCCCCCATTACAACTCAAAAGGGGCAACATGACCACCCAGCATGATCATGCGACCGAACACCGCCATGTCCTCATCATTGGCAATGGGTTTGATTTGCAACATGGGTTTAAGACCCGGTATGGGGATTTTGCGAAGTGGTTGAATGATAATAGGGACCAACACCATGACAATGTGTGGTCCCAATACGTGGTGAACGTATACCGTCAAAACACGACCACCCATGATCAAAAAACATGGATTGACTTAGAAAAAGCAATAGAAGCAAAGGTGACATCTTTATCAATATCAAGAGTTGGCAGCTACAGAAAATTCCCAATCATTGTTCCTTTCAAGGAACTGGGGCATCTATTAAATTATCATGACTATGATTCTACTGTTTCCAAGAAATATCATGAATTAAAGACATTTTTTGAAGAGCGACGAAAAGATGGGGAACGGTATTCTAAAATTGATCATAGGGACAAATATATAAAAAGTTGTTTTATGCCGATTAGTTCAAGGGATTACCCTTATGGGCGTGTATCTTTTGTGTCAAAAGTTGATTATGAGCTTAATCGAGGTTCCCTTGAGTTGATGACACCGGATATTAAACATCTAATAGGTCCAGATTTGGATTATGCGCGTATTGGGTTGGATGATAAACATGATGTGATAACGTTTTGTCGCACCATACAAACCATCCCTGATTTAGTAGAACGGTTAAAAAATAACGAAACTAACTTGCCTAATGACCACCAGCCCGCTGAAGCAATGCGTTCGTTTCTTTTAGATTGTTATCGAACAGTCACGTGGCGAGGGTTTAAAGAATGGCAAGAAAACAACTGGTACAACCAAGGCAACATTCCCCCCATCCTTTTACAAACCGAAAAAGACTTTATCGACTTTTTGTATTGGCAATTACAACGCTTGATTGCCCAATTTGATTCGTATCTTCAATCAGTATTTGTAGGTGTTGACGCTCAAACTGCCATTAAAGAGAGCCCTTTCCGTTTACCATGCGACCCCACATGGTCGTGGTCCACCACCAACGTGGTGTCCTTTAATTACACCCATACGTACCAAGCAATCGGCAAGCTGAGATGCCCGACCGTCACGGCCATTGACGACCAAGTCATTCATATTCATGGCCAAATGGGCCAACACAACATGGTATTGGGGACGCGTACGATGGAGCACACCGGGTCGGCTGAATGGCACCGGTTTCATAAACACACCCAACGCATGGTCAAGGACACCATTTCACGGTACCAAGACTTACTCGCCGACATCAAAAAAGCCCACAAGGTGACGATTGGTGTGGTGGGACATTCGTTGGATACCAGCGACCATGCCATTTTAAAACACCTGTTAATGGCCAACCCCAACACCAGGGTAAGGGTGTATTACCACTCAGCAGACCACTTGGTGGCCATGAATCACAACATCACCACCATCATGGGCGAAGACGCCGTGACGGAAAAAGTGCGGTTTATCTGTCAATACGACCACCATGACG
>RGUG01000338.1 GCA_010027915.1 bacterium
GGTGCCTCTGCTCTTCATAGCACACTCGCAGTTGATGGAGCAGCTACACTTGCTGGCACTTTAGATGTGACTGGAGCCTCCGCTCTTCATAACACTCTCTCTGTTGATGGTGCTGCAACAATGAGTAGCAATTTGGATGTTGCTGGTGCATCTGCTCTTCACAGCACACTCGCAGTGGACGGCGCAGCTACACTTGCTGGCACTTTAGATGTGACTGGAGCCTCCGCTATTCATAACAATTTCTCTGTTGATGGTGCTACAACGATGGCAAGTACGTTGGATGTTTCCGGTGCATCTGCACTTCACAGCACGCTTGTCGTAGATGGTGTCACTACTTTAGGAAGTGCCCTTAATGTAACTGGAGCCTCCGCTCTTCATAACACACTCGCAGTTGATGGTGCAGCAACAATGGGAGGTGCCTCTGCTCTTCATAGCACACTCGCAGTTGATGGAGCAGCTACACTTGCTGGCACTTTAGATGTGACTGGAGCCTCCGCTCTTCATAACACTCTCGCAGTTGATGGTGCTGCAACGATGGCAAGCACGTTAGCAGTGACTGGTGTTGCTACCATGAGCAACAATGTCAATGTTGGTGGTGGTTTGAATGTCACTGGAGCGTCTGCACTTCACAGCACCCTTGTAGTTGATGGAGCTGCTACACTTGCTGGCACTTTAGATGTAACTGGCGCTTCTGCTCTTCACAACACTCTTGCAGTAGCTGGAGCTGCTACACTTGCTGGCACTTTAGATGTGACTGGAGCTTCCGCTCTTCACAGCACCCTTGCAGTCGACGGAGCTGCGACACTTGCAAGCACTTTAGATGTGACAGGTGTTGCAACCATGAGCAACAATGTTAATGTTGGTGGAGCTTTAAATGTTACTGGAGCATCCGCTCTTCACAACACACTCGTGGTCGATGGTGTAACTACTTTAGGAAGTGCACTCAATGTTACCGGAGCCTCTGCTCTTCACAACACACTCGTGGTCGATGGTGTAACTACTTTAGGAAGTGCCCTTAATGTAACTGGAGCATCCGCTCTTCACAACACACTCGTGGTCGATGGTGTAACTACTTTAGCAAGTGCACTCAATGTTACAGGAGCCTCTGCACTTCACAACACACTTGTTGTGGATGGTGTAACTACTTTAGGAAGTGCTCTCAATGTTACTGGAGCATCAGCTCTTCATAACACACTCGCAGTTGATGGTGTAACCACGCTAGGAAGCGCATTGTTTGTTACGGGAGCTTCCGAACTTAAAAACACTCTAGCAGTCGATGGAGCAACAACCCTAGGAAGTTCTTTAACCGTAACCGGTGTTGCAAATTTGAATGACAATGTGAGCGTTGCTGGAACTTTAAATGTCACTGGAGCATCTTCTCTTCATAACACGTTGGCCGTTGATGGTGCAACTACATTGGGAAGCACTTTGGATGTTACAGGATCTTCAGCTCTTCACAATACGTTAGCAGTTGATGGGGCCACCACGC
>RGUG01000339.1 GCA_010027915.1 bacterium
GATGAGAACACCGGTGAAACGGCCCTGATGGTGGCGGTATCATCAGGTAATCAGAAGATGGTGAAGGCATTGTTGCAAGCGGGTGCAGACCCGCATTTCCTTTATTCTCAGGGGTTCAACGCATTGACTCTTGCGGCCTTTAATGGGCATGAGTCGATTGTGGCACAATTGTTGAACGCGGGTTCCGATGTGAATGTCCAGAACAAGGAAGGCTTCACCCCGTTACATTTTGCGGCCCATAATGGGCATGAGTCGACTTTGGTTCGGTTATTAACAGCAGGTGCCCATCCCAATCGTGTCGATGCGGATAAGCTAACGCCTCTTCATCATGCGGTGGTGACGGGAAATGTGGCGTTGGTTCGGTCTTTGCTTCAGTACGGTGCCAACCCACGGTTGCGCACCACCAATGGATTGTCAGCATTGCAGTTGGCAGAGTTAAAAAGGAGTGATTTACAGAAAGAGGGTAACGAGGGGTTGAAAGCGGGGTATGCCGCCATCATCACCCTCCTACAATCCAAAGAAACAGCCGATGCAAAAGTAAACGGCGTGCCCCCGATTGTTCAGGCGGTGCGTGATGACAATCCGGGTCGCCTAACTCAACTGATGAATGACTTGGTGGATGTCAATGCCGTCGATGAGAACACCGGTGAAACGGCATTGATGGTGGCCGCATTAAATGGGAATGTAGACGTAGTCAACCAGTTATTGGCCGCCGGTGCGGATGTCAAGGCTCGTGCGACGAATGGTAGTACCGCACTGCATAATGCGGCCCTAAATGGCAAAGAGTTGATTGTGGCACAATTGGTAGATGCGGATGCGAACGTTAATGTTGCGTCTGATCAGGGTTATACATCCTTGCACAATGCGGTTATAAGAGGCCATGAGTCCATTGTGGCACAATTGTTGAACGCGGGTGCGGATGTCAATGCTGCTAGGAATAATGGGGTGACATCCTTGCACACTGCGGTGCTGAAGGGCTATGAGTCGATTGTGGCACAATTGTTGGCAGCGGGTGCGGTTGTTCATACTACTTTGAATAATGGGGTGACACCATTGCACACTGCGGTGACGAGGGGCCATGAGTCGATTGTGGCACAATTGTTGGACGCAGGTGCGGTTGTTAATGCCCAAACAAGTGAGGGTGTGACCCCCTTGCATGATGCGACGGCTAATAAGCATACACGGATGGTGGAGATGTTGTTAAACGCGGGGGGTAATCCCAATCTAGCTGCAACCGATACCGGTATTACCCCCCTTCACAATGCGGTCATAGAAGGTAGTGTTGACTTGGTTCGTGTCTTGCTTCAGTACGGTGCTAATCCTCATTTGACTACTCTCAATGGGTTGTCAGCATTGCAGTTGGCAGAGTTAAAAAAGAGTCATGCACAGAAAGAGGGTAACGAGGGGTTGAAAGCGGGGTATGCCGCCATCATCACCCTCCTACAATCCAAAGAAACAGCCGATGCAAAAGTAAACGGCGTGC
>RGUG01000340.1 GCA_010027915.1 bacterium
CTGCCATCGAAATATCGTCTGGTGTTGCACCGCAATCACTATCCACGAGAATGCGGGGATCTGGGATTTTGGACCAGTTTAAAGACTGGTACGCCAAAAAATGGGCTGGGTTGGCACGCACTCATACTGTGCCATCTTGGGATCCCACCCGCCCATCGGGGGGTATTTCGGATGTCCGATCACAAGCCTGCTATCGTGCCCAGGCTTTGTTTGCCATGCGGATGATGGCCATTCTGGCGGATCACTTTCAGATTTTTCCTTCTGAGGCTCTCCCTGAAGAACGTGCGTTTATATCGGCGTTTTCAGCGTGTCTCTCTCATTCTGACACTGTCCAACCTACCGATACCAATACCAAGACAGCTAGGTCCTTGCTTCAGGATGATGATCTTGTCCCTTTGATGGATAGGCTCAATCAATTGGCAACGGGTCATCCTGGCAGCATGATGGCGTTTTGTCTGGGCCAGGCCATTCGAGCCATTCGTACTATTCAACCCAATCAACAACTGGATAATCAAGTCACTAATCAATGCTCATTTTTACGTGAAATTTTTCATTTGGATACACGGGTCCGTTCCCTCCAGTATAAGATGATAGAAAAGACCCCTCTGGATCAGTCCACAGTGCCAGTGCGTGATCCGATGATTTTTTTCACTCAATTAAACCATAGTGTCTTATATGATCGGATAGGTGATTACCTTTATTTTTATGTTCACGGACACGCCATGTTGGGATGTGACAACATAAGGGGTAAGTCGTCAGTTGACTAGGTGAGGGGTGCCTGGGTTGGATGATCCGATTGGCGATGCCCCCCCACCCTGCCAGATTGGTCGTGCCTGTGTTAGTATCCAGGCATGACGCATTGGGCCGGTATTGTCATTGGCAGTGGAATCGCTGGGTTGTCCGCAGCCCGCGGGTTGGCCTCCCAGGGACCGGTCTTGGTGGTGAGCAAAAGCCAGTTGCATACCAGTGCCACCGAATGGGCACAGGGGGGGATTGCCGTGGTGATGCACCATGATGACCGGTTGTCGTATCATTTTGATGACACCATCCAAGCGGGTGCTGGGTTGTGTGACCCTCATGCGGTGGCCATTTTGGTCCAGGATGGGCCCCAACGGGTGGCCGAATTGATCGCATTGGGGGCCCAATTTGATCGGGACCCAGATGGCTATTCCCTTACCCAAGAGGCCGCCCATTCCCAACGTCGCATTTTGCATGCGGGGGATGCCACGGGCCGAGAAATCGAAAAAACACTGGGGCAAGCCTTGCTTCGTCAGCCGACGGTGACGTTTCTGGCTCACACCACCTTGTTATCGTTGATCATCCATCACGGGGAATGCGTCGGGGTCATACTGGCGGATAGCCAAACGGGTGCCCATCAACAAGTTCATTTTTCCGATGTGGTGATTTTGGCGACCGGCGGTTGTGGCCAATTGTACCAGCGTAACACCAACCCCTGGGTGGCCACCGGGG
>RGUG01000035.1 GCA_010027915.1 bacterium
CCGGCCCGCCGGAAGCCGGGACCGACATCACCTCCCCGGCGGGGAAGATCGCGAGGCACCCTCCGCCCCGGACCCACGCCAACGCCTGACGGATGGCCGGAGCATTGGCGGACCGGTCGCTGCCGAACGCATCGACGAAGAAGCACCGATCGCGCGCGAGCGTCGATCCGGACATCATCCGGTTCGCGAGGAATCGCACGTCGGGGCGAGCCCGATCCAGGAGCCAGCACACCGAAGCCGCGTCAAGGAAGCCGAAGGGGTGGTTCGACAGCACCACCAGCGGCCCGCTGGCCGGGATGCGGGCCGCGGCGTGGGCGTCAACCGCAAGCGTGACGCCGAGCGCGCGCGCGAATCGCTCACCGGGACCCGCGGTTGGGTCGACTAGATTCAGCGCGCAGGTGGCGACCTCATCCACGAAGTCGAGCCCGGCGAGCGCACGAACGGGTCGTTCCGCCCACCTCGCAATCGGCCAGCGGAGCACCGACTGGACCGGTGCGGGAAGCGTGACGGTCCGTTCGGCAGCCGGCCGGGGGGTCCTTGCGCGATCCATGCGGCGTCTCCCTTCGACGGACCATGGGATAGGTGCCGAACGTGCAGGGTCCGCGAACAGTCCGCAAAGGTCGCGTTCAATCGGCATGCACACGCCCCCGGAGGTCGAACGGCGCACGCAAGACGCCTTGCTGCCCTGCCACCGACCATCGCTGGGGTTTAAATGGCACAAACGAGATGGTGAGGGTATCCCCTCGGGCGCGGTTAATGACCGCTTGTTTTTCGATAATGGCCATTAAGTCTGGCTTGTCGATTTTGGCTTTTAAAAACGCATCCGAATCAATGACCACGGTCACCACCATGTTTTTAATGAGTGACTCGACCACTTGCTCGGTTTTGGTTTCATTAACCAAGACTTGGGTCCCCGTCTGGGTTTTTAACGATTGCTCATCCATGCCAAAGGTTTCATCCATCACCGGTCCTGATGGGACGGCATTGGATGTGGGAGATGAGGACGACGGGGGTGCAGGGGACGAACGCTGCGCTGGCTCAGGAAACCCCGGCAATGAGTCAGTCGAATACGATTTTTTGGATGAAGAGGGGGTGACAAATCGGGTGCTATTAAAGCCGGGCAATCCCATGCTTTCGGCCGGGGCATCTGGCACCGGTATCGGCTTTGTCTTGGGCGTTCGGTAACGATTGACTGCCACCGTTTCACTGGCATTGGTGGTCACGGTCGTGGGGTTTTGCATCACGGTGACCCGACGCTCCGTACTCACATCCAACTGTGAAATCACCGATACATGATAGTGCCCTTCGCCCACCAATTGGGCCAAGAGGGCGGCAATATCGGCTTCCATTTTTGACTCGAGTCTCAGTTGGACCAACGTGGCGGCAGGGGCTTTGATTGGAAACCGTGTGCCGACGGGTGACTGCAAGCCCCACCACCCATACCCCAAGCACCCAATAAGTCCTAGGCCCCCCATGATGACCAGCCAACGTTTGAATGCCATATAGTGTTAAATAATTTCTCCCCACCCTACCGATTTGGTGCCTTGCCTCACCCGCTCTCTTGTGGTGCCGCTTCTTGACCCACTCTGTTAGAGCTCCGTCATCGTCACGACCACTGTGTCAATGGCTTGGCCTTGGATATCATGCTTACTGGGATTCATTCCCAATTTAAAAAAAAGTGTAACATCTTGTGTGCTGACCTGATGGGTCATGTGATACGGAATCCGTAGCTCACTTTGGGTGTCAACCAATCGATCGCCATTTTGTGACGAAACGGTTATAACCATCGGAACATTCGCCCCTATTTTGTATTGTACTCGCCCTGAAAACACGGTGTTTTGAAGGGGGTTGAATGATAACACTGTGGGCGTCACCGCACGGGCATAGGTAATGGCACCCACTGGAATGACCACTGGCCATGGTCGTTCAAGCAAGCGCGTGGCCATCGCACGGTCTTCAAAAAAACCCGATAATACCTCAACCGTGACAATATCTTGATAGAGACCGGGTGGCACCCATTGTCCGGGCAAGGCCGATACATACAATACATGCCGCTTTTCTAGCGAGGCGTCCAACCCCGTTATCAGCGACGATCGCTCCACCGACGAGACCCCATCCGTGAGGGGAACCGGCGAGTCATGGGACTGATACAACGCATACCGAAGGCTTGCCCCGGTGGTCGACACCGCCCGGCGGTATTGGCTGGCGTTTTGACCCAATGATTCCCGAGGGGTTACCAAGGTTCCCTTGTAGGTAGACGACGTGATCGGTCCAGCTTCTTTGGATATAAAGCCAATCATATAGGGGCCCGATACCGATTGCACTGCCAACTGATGCACCACATATTGTGCCTCTGGATCGGTGGGTCGATAGGCTTGACGCCCCATAAAGGGGGGGATGTCAAGATACGCCGCATTCACTGCACCCGCGACCAAACTGGCCATTAGCCACACCCCATTTTTAATTGGCATA
Source organism: bacterium (assembly GCA_010027915.1). Next base: position 2,473 of record RGUG01000035.1, read on the forward strand.
CACGGTCACCGTTTGACTACCCAATGGGATCACCCCTATGTCTTTTGAATCGATCACCGAATCGGCGATTTTGATGATCATACGACCCAACCTTGTATCTGAGAAGGTGACCTCATAGGTACCGGGATACACGTCTTGTAATACCACTTGATTGTTGGCCCCGACCATCACTGAGATTCGGTCGTCCGCATCATCACCGAGGCGTCGAATGGTCGCCCGCTGACCCAGCATACGGAGTTGATGGTAGGGCGTTACATTAAACGACAGCGTCACACGAGGGGTTGCCACCAGGTCCACCACATAATTCTGATCCGGTAATGGGCTGATTCGAACGGGTACGGAGCCCAAAAACTCCCCTTGCTCTGATAAGGCTTCTATTTCGATGCTATTGGATTGATAGGGGTTAAGCTGGTTGTACACCGACGCACCCAGGGCATCATAATACGGCTGTTTGTTGATATACACTTCAGGGGCATGGGCCGAACCCTCTACATTGACCAATACAAAGCCAGATGAAATGGGTCGGCTAATCCCCCATTTACCATCGGCAAATACCACCGCACTGCCCCACGATAATACCGACTCTTCCGGTTTAACGTCATGATAATCCATCCGACTAAATCCACTCACAAACCGCCGGTTGCTCACGTTCAATCGATGGGTCATCGTATAGGGGGTGCTGGGGAGACTGGCCGTGGGGGTGGCAGGCTCTACCCGTTTAAATGACCACATCCAATCAATCAGTTCGTGCTGATTTCCTTGGGTCATTTGAACCTGTTGGAGACTCATATTGGTATTGGTGTCGTGGTATTTATTGGTTTGTGAGGCCACTACCTTGGTGCCTTCATTCACTTGGTATTGCCATTCCGTATTGTCATAGTTGAGTAGTTGTTGGGCTTGGATCTGTAACTGTGGCAAGGGGTGCCACACCCACGATGCACTCACCCCACTGACCTGATCGATCATGTAATACCCCAACTGAATGCGGGACTGAAACAACGCAAATCCCGCACTCAGGCTTTGATTCTGTTGCCATTGTTGATCATCCAATCGCCACTGCCATTGTCCTCCCCATTTGACCCACCCCCAATCCCATGTTCCAGACAAGGTACCAAATAATTTGTGTTTGTCATAACCCATGATGTGGCTCAACCCGCTGTCAATTTTGAACGCAGAATCCCATTGCCACGCCACATTTAGTGCATTGCTCATGCCATATTTTAGATCCGATGTGGTGGTAGTCGAAAAAGGGAAATTCACCACATAGGATTTAAAGGATATCCCCAGCGGTTGCCGAGTAATCGCTTTACTGGCATCCAAAAACGTCCATCCCACTTGTAGATGTCCCACTGGATAGGCCCCATACTGTTCAAATTGAGGAAGTATTCTCACCTTGCCAATGGGAGCAACCATCGTCATATCCAGTCCTATTTTGGTGCTTTTGTTGCTAATTGCCACCATCGACCCAGCCATTGTGTTCTCAAAGACCCCCGCATTAAACCCCGTCGCCAGCACCCATACTGATGAGTCAATCTGACGACCTGACACATCAACACGTAAGGGAACACCCACTTGAAACCGTGATTCAATTCGGCCGATGGGCAAAATATCGGGGTCAACATACACCCATTTTGAGAGGATGGTATCGGCTTCATTCTTTTGTAGTGGTTTTATTTTGATTTTAATGTCATTGCCAAATGGCTTTAATGGAATATCAACCAACCGATACGTCCCTGCGTTACATACCACGCGTCGGATGACGTGTTGGTTGATTTCGATGACCAATTCGCTGCGTTTGGTCAGAATAACCTCGGCCTCTGTCGTTCGTTGGTTGGCATTAACCAAATGAGAGCGGCCCATGCTGTGAATACCCAATCCCCATACGGTAGGAAACGACGACAAGCCATTGGGCGATTGCTGGATATCACCCAATACATACGATACCCCGTTTTCATAATCGGTTCTTAAGAGTGCCACGTTTTGCCACACCCAATCATCACTACTCTTTAACACTGTTTTTTCGTCATCCATAAAAGACCCCATTGTAATCGTTTGGGGAATCGGTCGAAGCGCCCAAAACCGTAACAGCGTTTGATTCAGGTTGAGTACCCCATTGATGTCGTACCCATACGAAAAGGCGTGTTGGATGGTATCTGGTGTGATGGGATGAACCCCTCCCACGTTGACCACCCCTGATACCAGTGCCGGGCGATGGGTCACTTTCATGGTTGGCCCCGATGAGGGGTTTGGTTTAAGTGATAGTTCTTGATTCAAGCGATTGGCTACAGGGGTTTCAATGGCCAGCGCGAGGGTCAATTTCGAAAAGGTTACGTGGTACCCCTTGTCGTGCAGGTCTTTGACGGCAATCCATTCGGTCACACCCAAAGGACCGTCAAACACCGCCAACGACGAGGGATGGTGATCCAACAACAACCGCTTGATCAATGTGGGGCCATCGACATACACATCATTTTTACCCGAATAATACACCACTTTAATGGTGCCACAGGGAACATTGTTCACCATCAAAGTGGCCTGGTCTTCCAATCGTACCACGGCTGATTTTTTGAGTATGACTTTACCTGCCCCCCCTTTTTGCAGGCTACCCTCTTGGGCCAACACGGGCAGTGTCAGACCCAATAGGGCGATCGCCATGGCCTTACTGAACGCTGGCATTAACCGGGGCGGGATTGTCCACGAGGGACACCGCCACCTCATCTCCTACAAATGTGGCGGGTAAAGGTACCTCAACCGTGCGATTAAAATCAGGAAAGAGTGAAAACGTTGACAACGGCAGCCTTACCATCGAGGATGGATCCGATTTGGACACCACCATAATGGATTTGTTCTCCACAGGGTATTTGACTGTCCCCATGTTTTTGAGTGTGACCTTGGTCATCTTGCCTGCATCAGAGGCCATGACTTTTGTGGCCATCACCGCCACTTTGGTTTCGGCTTTATCGGGCAATACCGAAATAAATCGGATTTGATTAAACAATGTTTTGACCGACAGTTTGGTATCTTTGCTGTTTTCTTCCTTTGCTTTATCGGTGTCTTTAGCCGGCTCTTCTATATCCAGCTCTTTGGCAATCACGCGAAAGGGTATTTCTTTGGCAATCTCTTTTTTACCGTTCCATGTGATCTTGACCAATTCTTCTGAACCGGGCTCTACAATAATCCCCGATGGGGATACCTTGAATAGGGTCTCCGGCAGATCGGTGTGGGTTTCATTGTAGGCCGCATCCATTTCAATTCCTTTAATTGAAAATTCAACCGCTTGGGGTTTTTCGGAATCATTTTTCACCAATATTGAAATACTGTTTTTTCGTTCGGCTGGATTAAAATTGACCGATGAAAACACCAGTTCATAGGCCGACACGGCTTGTACCCCACACATTACGGCCATTCCCATGCTCAGCCACCATTTTTTATTGATCATGATTACACTCCTTGTTTTTTTGCACGTTGTCGAATTTCATCCAAAATAGTCGGGGGCAATTTGTGCAATTCGGGATGATTGGGGTTTAACGCATACCCTTGCTGCCAATACCGAAGGGCATTGGTTAAATCACCTAACAAATAATAAATCGACCCAATTTGAATGGGGAAAATCGGAAGCAAAGGGGATGCATATTGGCCATTTTTTAGTTCTTGAATGGCATTGTAATACGCCCCTTGGTTGTAAAAGGTTTGAGCCCGCTGAAAAAACTCAAAACTCGCCAATCCATTGACATAGAGTTCCTCGGTTGACTTGGACTCTCCTTCAAAGGGTTGATACGATTTAACGAAGGTATTTAGGGCGGATGAAACACCTTCTTTTGATACACGCAATTGTTCCAAATCGGCTTTAAGTTGTAACAATTCTTGATCAAATTGACGCTTGGTAACTTGGTATTCATTGATCGACTCCTTAATGGCTTTAAACTCATTTTTCAATTCATCAAACACACTGAATTCTTTTCGTAGGTACAATCCAAATGCCGATTGCAAGGCAGGATTCGATGCATCAGCGACAATCGGATCGGTCCTCATCACCGTCAACCGGGTGCTATCGTCCAAATAAAATGACACCCCCATACTGCTTGATTCCCCATCCTGATCCATCATCAGCGACCCATAGGGGGTGGCCCATTCAATGGCCCAAAATAGTGATGCCGCCAGGTTCTGTTGGATGCTTTGTGACGGCGTTGCTTGTCGGCGTTTCATGACCCCGCCGGTTAAGGTAATGCCCCATGATGTCATGGCCACCCCCATGTACTCCGTAAAGTTGTAACGCTGGTTACCTTTTTGCAGGTCCCAGGTGGCCAAGTCAGGGTCCGTGCTGAGGTTTAAAATCCCCCCACCCAATCGAAAATCAAAAAAAGTGGGAATGGCCACCATGGCGGCTTGGGCATGAAACACCACTGTTTTTTGGGATACCAAGGTCATGCCAAGCGAAAATTGTCGACTCAGGGCATAATTGGCATTCATATCGAAATTTAACTGGTCGTTTTGCAACCAATGGCTCGATATTCCCACTTGCATCATGGCGGGTCGAAACGACACAAGCCGTGGGGTGGTCAGATTGGTATAGCCAGCCCCAAACAAGGCGGCTTCAATTGGCGTTGAGACCATCAACACACCCATTACGATCCTCCTTAACAGCCCCATCTTGTTTGCCTGCCCAGCAACCATTGGGTCTGAGTGTGCCATAACCAACGCCCTAACAAGGATAACCGACCCATCGGGTATGGCATCACAAACCCCTTTCGTTCAAACTGAATAGCTCTATGGTTCCCCCACCCTCCCTGTTTTAAACCCCTTTATAAAAGAGGGATAACAAGAATGGCCTTTCCGTTCGACCCATGAATACCCCCCATCCATCCAAGCACCCGAATGTCGGGGGAATACCCTTGCTCATTTCACCCGTCCCCTTCGGCTAAAGGGGTTGGGTGGGCAAGGCAAGTGCGTATGACAGTAAGCGGGTAGAAACCGGGTCTGGGGCATTCCCCCATCACCTTGTCAGACCCAGGGGTTACCCGTATAGTGCCAACATGTGGTCCATTGCCTTAAAAATGTTGTTGGGGGACAAGCCCAAGTACTTTGGATTGGTGTTTGGCGTCACATTTGCCAGCTTGTTAATGGGTCAACAAGTTTCGGTGTTTATTAGTTTAATGACACGTACCGCCGGCCTCATTTTTGATCTGACAGAAGCCGATATATGGGTCATGGATCGTCGGGTCCGATACATCGATGAACCCGAACCCATCCGAGATATCGAGTTGCCCGTGGTTCGGTCGGTGGAAGGGGTAGAGTGGGCGGTTCCCTTTTATAAAGGGGTTGCCACGGTTCGCCAACCCGATGGGTTAAGCCAAGTGGTCATATTGGTGGGCATTGATCCGGTGAGTCTGGTGGGATTGGCCAATGACACCTTACAAGGCGATGCCCGTGTGTTGCTTCAACCCCAAACCGCCATGATCGACAAAAATGGGTATAAATTTATGTGGCCCGGTCAAGACTTTGTGTTGGGACGTGAGTTAGAAGTGAATGACCAGCGATTGGTGATCAACGCTATTTGCAATGCCGCCCCTACCCTGACCACTTACCCCACCTTGTATGTCTCTTACACCACCATCACCCAGTTGTTCCCACAGACCCGAAACCGCCTGCCCTTTGTGGTGGGGTCTCAGTTTGGCTTGAATCCTCGCATTCATGACCTGGAAGGCTTTTTTAATGGAGAAAAATACATTGATCAACTATTTTGCCACCCGCACGGGTATCCCCATTAACTTTGGTATTACTGTTTTTTTGGGGGTCATTATTGGGGCCGCCATCACCGCTCAAACGTTTTATTTGTTTGTGGTTGAAAACACCAAGCAGTTTGCCGCCATGAAAGCCTTTGGTGTCACCAATGGTCAATTGTTTCGCTTGGTGATGTTGCAAGCCACGTTTGTGGGTGTGGTGGGTTACAGCCTGGGCATGGGGTTAACGGCATTGTTTATCCGATCTGTGGGGAATGTCCCTGCTTTTAGGGGACTGACCTTGCATTGGCAAGTGGTAGCGGGGGCGGCCGTCATGATTACCTTGATTATTGCGATCGCCGTGTCGGTGAGTTTGATCAAAGTGTTTCGGGCCGATCCAGCCATGGTCTTTAAGGGGTAATGATGACGGCGATTTCACTGGAACAGGTGGGTAAAGTATACCAGTCCGGCGAGGTATCAACCGTTGCCTTAGAACAGGTAACCTTGTCAATCCCCATGGGGGAACTGTCCATGTTGGTGGGGCCATCGGGATGTGGGAAAACCACCTTGATTTCGATTGCCACCGGTATTTTAACCCCCACGTCGGGAACCGTTACCACATTGGGGCAGTCACTTGCCAGTATGACGGATACCCAGCGGGTGTTGTTTCGGCGGCAACACATTGGCTTTATTTTTCAGCAATTTAATTTGTTATCCACCCTCACTGCCGCCGAAAATGCGGCCATGCCCTTGGTCGCCGCCGGGATGCCCTTGGCCAAAGCCGTCATCAAGGCCAATGCACTGTTAGCACGCTTGGGGTTGGCCGATCACTGCCACAAATTACCCAAGCAATTATCAGGTGGGCAACAACAACGGGTGGCCATTGCCCGCTCATTGGTGCACGATCCAGCCTTGATTGTGTGTGATGAGCCCACCGCATCATTGGATGGTAAAACCGGTCGCGAGGTGATGGACATATTGCGATCGGTTGCCAACCATCCCCAGCGGGCCGTCTTGATTGTCACCCATGACAATCGGGTGTATTCCTTTGCGGATCGCATCTATGACATGGCCGATGGTAAGATGGTGGGGGAATATACCCACGAAACCTATTTACATAAGGAGTCATGATGAATCGCCATTGGATTAGCCGTTATAAATTACCCCTCGTCGCCGGTGTTTGCTTGGTTTTGGCCGTGGTGACCGAGTTCGTGCCGGGCGCGCTCGA
>RGUG01000341.1 GCA_010027915.1 bacterium
GGCCATTGAAGAATTTCCGTTTTTTGCCAAAGTACCATTTCCTCAGGATATGTCCATTCACTATTACGATGCCATTCGCATTTTTGGGACCGGATCGACATCGGTAAAAATGGTATATATCAATGGCAACTTAGCAAAAATGGACCGTGAAAATAATTTTTCATTGGTCCAACCGTTAAAATTAGGCAAAAACACGTTGCGCATGGTACTCAAAACCGATGGCAGCGACATTAACCACCAAATTCGTGTGTTGCGATTAAAATCTTTTTCCGATTTAGGCAAAATAAAAGAACGCCGAGAAATTGAATTCATGGCCACATTGGGTGTCATCGATGGCGAAAAAGATGGCCGCTTTTACCCCGATCGGGAAGTCACACGGCGATACATGGCCACCCTATTGGCAACACAATCGGGTGTGGCATTACCCAAACCCAGTGGGGACGTCTTTCCCGACGTGAAGCGAACGGATCCGCAAGCCGCTGCCATTGCCTATGTCATAGACAACGGGCTCATGTATGCGTTTCCCGACGGCTCATTTAAACCCGATCGGGCCCTCACCAGTAGCGAGGTGTTATCCTTATTGGCCAGTGCGGGGATTATCGATGATCAAACCAGTGAGGTTGAGGACGACCAAATCACCCGAAAACAACTGGCCCGTTTGTTGGCCTTAAACCCTCGATTTGACTCGCAAATTGAGGCCTTGGTGGATTGGGAAAGTGGGTATTAAGCGTGCCCGGGTGATGGGGCCTACCCATCACCGGGCCAATCACCCGGCCAGGTAACCTTTAGGTTGGGTCGCTCCCCCTCTAATACCGTCACCGTCACCCCCAACTGTTCGGCCACCCCAGCTTCATCCGTTGCATCCATCGTACTGGCAACCAAGCGGTGTGCCACATCAGCCCGAATATATTGAGGGGTTTGAATGGCCCTTAAGGACTCTCTGGGCAATGTTCGCACCACCCGATGATCCACCACTTCTTTGATGGTATCAGACACCGGCAGGCCCGGAATGGCCATGGGCAGATGGGGGTCTGCCATCATGCGTTGAATCAAGTCAAGCGATACAAACGGACGGGCCCCATCATGCACCAACACCCCCAACGGTGAATGGGTCAATGCCCATTTTAGCCCATTATTCACTGATTGAGACCGGGTAGCCCCACCCGGAATCAGGATCACGCCATACTGCTTGGCGAGGACCTGCATGGGAGCCCAATCCTCTGACGACACCACGAGTGCAATAGGCCCCCTCAGGGTGGCCCGATGGGACGTAAAACACGCAATGGTATGGGCAATTAAAGGCAACCCATCCCGTAAAAGCCATAGCTTGTTTTGACCATACCGATGACTGTGACCGGCCGCTGTGATTACCACGGGTATCATGGGGCTATTGTAAAAGGGAGCGATGCCGATGTACACCCATGGAATAACGTACCCATCCATCACCCAGTAAGAAGCGACACCCCAAAG
>RGUG01000342.1 GCA_010027915.1 bacterium
GATTGATCGTAATAGCGTTGCAATAGAGGTATCTTCCACCTATGCATCCCTTACTAATGTATAGCCATCGATTGGGGGGGCCGCATACCCAATCCTTCCGGCATGGATATGGCCCATCCAACGGAGGGATGATCATGATCAGCGAGTCTATTTTCCGTGTGCCATCGATCAGGTGGGAAACGTGTGTTGATGCATGAACGGTACCCACTCTAACAAGAAGCAACCCTCCCATGGACACCCACCACCCGATGTATCTTGGAAGGGTGCCCCTTTGGGGCGTTTCATCTATTGATGGCCACCTTTTGCACCCACCGCCTGAGGATGAACGATCCCTGTTAGCATCGATCATGTGCCGCTCACCTTCGGGATCGCTCACCCCTTTTTCCAGAAAGGTGTCCCCACTCTTGATGTCTCGCCAGCAGCATACCAGTCGATGGGTGTTCTGCCAGTCTCCATTATCCGACCGTCAATCTGGCCATACCCGTTTGAAGCAACCAAAAAAACCGTGATAACGATCGATTGTCTTTGGCCGATCATCCCATCCACCCGTTTTGCCCGACAGAGGGGCTGCCAAAAGACGCCCCCCAACATCCGACCGATCGTGTCGTCGATGGGCTGGTGTTAAGATCATCCTCTTTTTTTTGACCCCATGACCACCCATCTCCCGACATCACACCGCTACCTCGTTGACACCACAATCTAGACCCTCCCCAAAACTAGCCCCTCCCCAAAAAAAGAGACCAAAGAAAAACACTCCGATAATCCTCACGGAGCCTCCTCCTTCTGTCTTTCACCAACCAAAAACAAAACGACCCCGCCACCCCTCATCGCTCACAAGCGACTGGTGAGCCATGGGGCTTTTCACCCGCTCATGGGTAACAAAAACCCAAGAGCAAGAGCGACTATACAATGGCCGACACCCCATAGGGTGATTCACCCACTGGTGGGCATTCGCCCCGAACGAAACCCATCCAAAACCCGATGAAAAAAAAAACGCCCCAACGATACCCAATCGCATCAGGATATGGCAACGGGTAGTGTGGCATCAGCCCCCCCCTATTGGTCGGATGACACCCCCCTAACACGTCGCCATCGGCCCATCACAACCGGCAACAACAACAAAGTCGACATCGTGACACTCAATACCCCCCCGATCACCACCACCGCCAATGGCTGCTGAATTTCTGCCCCCAACCCACGATTAAACGCCATGGGTAAAAAGCCAAACCCCGCCACCATGGCCGTCATGAGCACCGGTCGCAATCGGGAAACGGCCGCCTCAAACGCCGCCTCTTGCATGGATCGCCCATTGGCCTGCAACTGATGAACCGTGGTGACCAACACCAACCCATTTAATATGGCAATCCCTGATAACGCAATAAACCCAATACCGGCAAGGACTCGCATGGCGCTCTCGGCACGGCGTGAACGCGGGGAGGGGTAGGTAGACATAGAAAAAATGCTATCAC
>RGUG01000343.1 GCA_010027915.1 bacterium
GGTAATGAGTAGATCGTCAGTGATGTGCGGGAGTTGGGTCACATCCGAATGGGGTGAGACCGGACTTGTGAGTAATGCCTGGAAATCCTCAGGGGCATGCCAGCGATCCGGATCTGGGCAATAAACATAAAGCGTTGTGACCGACGGTGGAAGTTTTGCTAACGCATCGGACAGTGACTTTGTCTTTAGCATCCCCATCCAGACGGCTCGTGGTGCTGGCAGTGTTGCAAATAGTGCGGAGAGTCCGTGTGCATTGTGGGCACCATCGATGGTAACGACGTGGTTGTTGATCCGATACTGGGTGAATCGTCCCCAAAGGGTGGCCTGTGCAAGTCCCGCCATCACGTGGTCGTCGGCGCGGCCCAGACGGTTGAGCACATGGCGTGCAGCCGCATCGGCAACGGCTGCATTTTGGCGTTGATAACTGGCTGTTAACTGAAAATCGGGTGGGAGTGAATCCCAAGGTGCGACGACGGTTAACGGGCTGCGATTTGCGGTTGCGGCTGCGATAATGACGGTTTCCGCCCGTGGGGGTTGGATCGCGCTGATAACTGGAATGTTGGGTTTAATGATGCCGGCTTTTTCCGCAGCAATGAGTCGGATATCGTGTCCCAATATGTCTTGGTGGTCTAACCCGATGGGGGTCAATATCGACAGAATGGGCATGATCACGTTGGTGGCATCTAGACGCCCGCCAAGGCCGGTTTCAACGATGACAACGTCGGGGCGACGGTCCGAAAAATAGCAAAACGAGAGTAAGGTTAGGAGCTCGAACTCCGACGACTGTTCGGCGGATCCGATGGCCATTATTTTAGATAGATATCGACAAAAATCGGATTCCGAAATAGGTGTTCCATCAATGGCAATCCGTTCGCAATATGAGGTCACGTGCGGTGACGTATAGGTGCCGACGGTCAAGCCACAGTGTCGGAGTGCCGCTGACAAAAAAGCGCTCGTGGAGCCTTTGCCATTAGTGCCTGCAACGTGAACGGTCGGGGGGAGTGCCTTGTGGGGGGTGTTCAACTCTGCCAAAGGGGCGTCCAGCCGATCCAGCGAATAGTGAATCCCACGGCGGGCGACGGCTTGCTGCAACCGGAGAATGGCTTCGGAATACGTGTTCAACTCAAAATTGCACCGCCATCGGCGATTAGTAATTGGCCCACGATCATGTCCGCATGGCCCGATACCAAGAACGCGACAATGTCAGCGACTTCATCAGGTCGGATTAACCGCCCCATGGGTGTTTTGGCGGTCACGGTCACAATCGAATCGGTTGCGCCTGGAACAGCCAATAGGGATTTGGTCGGTGATAATCCGGGCATGACACCGTTAACGATGACGCCTTGGGGTGCAAGTTCAACGGCCAGGGATTGGGTAAGCGCAGCGACTGCGCCTTTAGCGGGTCCGACAACGCCGTAACCAGGCAAAATGCGCAAATGGCCGTAGCTTGTTACAACGGTAAGGTACCC
>RGUG01000344.1 GCA_010027915.1 bacterium
CGATCCAACAGATATGTAGGCCAATGTGGTCTGCGCCATCGATCCCTCTACTTAAGTTTTGCGGCTTGAACCATAACCCACTCGGTGAGCAATCGAGCTCCGACACCACTCATTCCTTTGACCATATACCCCTTGGTATTAGGGCATTTCATAACACTTGCGATATCCAAATGGGCCCAATGGGTATCCCCAACAAATTGTTCCAAAAACTTCGCGCCGGTACATGTCCCAGCTTTACCTGACTCGGATGCGTTCGCAATATCGGCAAAATCCGAACTAAGATATTCCAAATATCCGTCAAACAACGGCAATTGCCACAGCCACTCCCCGGTATCATTCCCCACTTTGATGAGCTCATCGATTAACGACTGACGGTTACCTAAAACAGCACCGGCCAATTCCCCTAGCGCCACCGAACACGCACCGGTCAAAGTCGCTATGTCGACCACCTGAGCCGCCTTTTCTTCTCGGACCGCATATACCAACGCATCCGCTAGAATGAGTCGCCCCTCCGCATCAGTATTAATAATTTCGATCGTCTTACCATTCATTGCGGTTACAATATCTCCAGGCCGCTGTGCGCCACCCGATGGCATATTTTCGGTCAACGGAATAATGGCGGTCACGTTAACATGCGTTCATTGCAGCCAAAACTGCGGCCGCACCCGACATATCGGCCTTCATATCACTCATGGCCTTGCTCTGTTTAATCGAAATCCCACCTGAATCGAAAGTAACACCTTTCCCAACCAAGACAATTGGGGCCACATTTTTCTGAGGGTGATACCGAATAATTAATATATATGCGTCTGATTTTGAACCCTGCGCAACCCCCAAGAAGGCCCCCATTCCGTAATGCGCCGCCTTCTTTTGATCAATTACTTCAATTTCAACAGATGTTTTCTTCAAGGTTTCTTTCGCAAATTTGACGAACCGGTCCGGGGTTAGATCGTTGGGCGGCAAATTGGCAAGATCTCGGGCCATTACCGTTGCTTCCCCCAAACATTGGCCACGACGAATCATTTGATCAATCGAATCAAGATCGTGGCCATCCACCACCCCAAACACGAGCTCGACAACCTGTTTTTTATTCGACGTTTCGGCTTTTTTATACCGATCAAACCGATAACTCCCCATCGCCAAACCTTCGGTAACTACAGACGCAATGCGCTCAGTCGGAAACCCTTTCGGCCCCGGATCTAGCATCCATACAACTTTTTTCATCGTGCCTATTTTTTTGGCAACGTCACCCGCGGCTTTTCGGTATCCATCCGCATTAATCCGAGACCGCTTCCCCAATCCAACCAAGATGGCTTGCGTGGCCTTTAACTTGCCGAGCGTCGGAAATATCAACAATTCGGATTCTTTTCCGTTAAATTGGGCCGCAGTTAAAACCGACTTCAATCCGCCACCGATACATTTGTCCAAATTCAATAGTGC
>RGUG01000345.1 GCA_010027915.1 bacterium
TGGCCATATAACGCCACCCTGCGATCCGGGATGTGGACCTCTAACTGCACCCGCCCCCCTCCAAACGTGGGCCGCACCCCACAATTGACAATGGCCGGCATGTCCCCCATACCCGGTACCGTCACCCGACACCGATACACCCCATTGACAGGCAATACCTTGTGACGACTTACCCACACATTCGCCGTGGGAAACCCCAAGGTTCGCCCCCGTCCGTCTCCTTTCACCACCCGACCCATCACCCGATAGGGCCGGCCCATCCACGCACAGGCCTTGTCCCATTCTCCTGCCTGGATCAATTGGCGAATCCGACTGCTTTTAATTGCCTCGTCACCGGCCGTTACCAAGGGCACCACCTCCAACGATACCCCCTCTCGCTGGCACCACCGCGATAAAACCGCCAAACTCCCCCGCTGAGACCGACCAAATCGAAAATCTTCCCCCACAACCACCCCCGTTGGGTGGCACCGTTGCCCCCAGACCGATAAAAACACCTCCGGCTCTAGTGCCGCCACCCACCGAGAAAACCGCAACACCATCACCGATATCCCCATCCCACATAATTCCCTTATACTGGTTAAATGTGGGACACAGCCCCCCCTGATCACCGTCTCCGGATGGGGATACATGGTCATGATACAATCCGCCCGATCCCCCAGGGCCGCAAGCCAGTGCCCCCTTCACCCACGCTCCCAATCTGTTCCTTTCTCGTCTCTCTCATCGCAGTTCACCCAACCCACCCCGATACAACGCCGCTTGCCAACCACCCGGTTGAATCGTCTCTAACCCCCTCATGTGCCCCTCATCAAACGGCCCCACTGACCGACGAATCAACTGACTGACCATTCCCACCGTGCCACACCGTCGGGCCAAATCCCGGGCCACTGAGCGTACGTATGTCCCTTTTGAACAGGTCATGGCCAATCGAATACAGGGGGTCGGCCCATGCATGGATTGGGATACCACCCGCAACGAATGAATCGTGACCCTACTACGCTTCGGTTCCATCGCCACCCCCCGACGAGCCCATTCATACATCGGGGTGCCCCCCTGCTTCTTGGCACAAAACAACGGGGCTTCCTGCTCATACGTCCCCACCAATGTGGGGACCGCCTGCCCCACTGCCGCTATCATCTGCTCGGTCACCACTTGCCGGGCCGTGACCTGGCCTTCACAATCCAACGTATCGGTTTCAACCCCCAATAACATGCTAAACCAATAGGTCTTGGGCCAGTCTTGTATCACACCGATTTGACGGGTACATGATCGACCCACCGCCACCACCAACACCCCCGTGGCAAATGGGTCCAAGGTTCCCGCATGACCCATACGCTTGACCCCCGTGACCCACCGCAACCGATTGACCACCTGAAAAGAGGTCCACCCATACGGCTTGTCCACACACAAAAACCCGTCAGGATAGGGCCGCACTCAGTGCTT
>RGUG01000346.1 GCA_010027915.1 bacterium
TTCATTTGCCACCCAATCATTTATTAGCAGAGAATCAACAGTTTCACCCAAAATATGATCGGTTTTTACCCCTTCTTGCAAGCTATATAAACCCATCAGACATTATCGTCGACATCGGTGCGAATGTTGGTGACACCCTGGCAAGTATGATAGACCGCAATCCAGCACCCCATTACATTTGCATTGAGGCTGATTCGTTCTTTTTTCGCTACCTTACAGAGAACATAAAACGAATTAAACAATCACTACCAAACACAAGCATCACAACGATTCAAGCACTCATTGGCAAAAGCCTGTCAGGGGTCACGCTTTCGGGAAATAACAGCACTAAAAATGCCGTATTAAATGGCGGGACATTATCGTCACAATCACTTGACACTATTCTTCCAGGCGATAAAAAAATAAGGGTATTAAAGAGTGATGTTGATGGGTTTGATTACGATGTATTAGACTCATCACTCTCACTTATTAAGCAAAGTACCCCGATCCTTTTTTTTGAATGCCAATACGAGTTTGAGTACCAAAAAACAGGATACCTCAATACGATCAAAACCCTCAGCCAATTGGGCTACTGCGATTGGGTTCTCTTCGATAACTTTGGCGAAGTCATCATTAGAACCCATCAAATCGATACAATAGAACAGGTATTAAACTATATTTGGAAACAAAACCTAGGGTATGCATCACGCACAATCTATTATGTCGACATCCTGGCGGTTCAAAAAAGTGATACCCCCTTATTAACCCGCATCTTGCAAGCATATTCGCCCACGTCAACCCCATCGTAAAAAAACAACGAAAATATAACCCAAAAAACAGGAACACCCACACCCCACCGGCCGCCTTGGGGGGCAGCCCTTCAGAGAGACGATCGAAGCATGACATGGCATCAACCACCGTCCAAATCGTTACCCCACCCCTTCCTCACCCATACCTATCCCTCCAAACACCCGCATGGCCACGTTAAAAACCCCCCGCCCAGATTACGATTAAAACCCCCTTGAGTATATTCAGGGGGAGACGATCACAGCTTGCCCAGCCATGCGACACGACGTAACCTGGGGTCTTTCGCTCAACCATGGGCCATCACCCCATAAAAAACAGTGGCATTAAGCGGTCTGATCGGGTTTTAACAAACCCAATGTTGCCCCACCAAACGACTGGCCGATTATTTTTTGATACCAATAGATGCCAATGAGCACTGATAACAAAGTGATTGGTATCTGAACCCACAGTTGGTTACCGATAATCAACCCTATCACACCATCCAAAATAGAGAGCAGCATCCACAAGACCAGCGCACGCCAACCCATCCACCACCACATCTTGATGGCCATCCCCCATGTGGGATCCACCATCACGGGTGGCTGGGCTTCCTCGTTTTTTAATAAAACCAACGTCAACCCATCAAACGATTGGCCAATCATTTTTCGACAAAGA
>RGUG01000347.1 GCA_010027915.1 bacterium
ATGGGCAATGGCCTGGGCCCCATCTACCACCACCTTGGCCCCCCACTGACGGGCCATGGCCACAATACGGGGAATATCGTTGATGGTCCCCAAGACATTGGAGACATGCATCACCGAGACCACGGCCGTCCGTTGGGTCAGGTTGGCCGCCATCCACTCATAATCCAACTCCCCCAACGGGGTAATGGGCACCACTTTAATGACCGCACCCGTACGCTGTGCCACCTGTTGCCATGGCACCCAATTGGCATGGTGCTCCATTTCGGTTAATACAATCTCATCCCCGGCTTGCAACGTTGACATCATGCCAAACGCCAGCAAATTAAGTCCCATGGTGGTACCACTGGTAAACACCACCTCATGAGCATGGGGGGCATGAATCAATGATTGGCATGCTTGACGCACCTGTTCACAGGCCTCCGTAGCGGCCATGCTGTAACGGTATACCCCCCGATGAACCGTGGCATATTCTTCACGCAAAAAAGTGGTCAGTCGTGCAATGACCGACTCATGTTTTTGGGTGGTCGCCCCATTGTCTAAATAATGGTAACCGGGATGGGCCGAGACCCAAGGAAAATCCTGAGACAAGGGGGCTACCGCTGGCACGATACCCCTCCCGGATTGACTCGAGACAAATAAGAGCCCATCACCGATTGAATGGCTACCTGATGCTGAGGATGGACCCATTCCGGCACCATGTCGTGGATAAACGCCTCGATCAGCAACGCATAGGCCTCCGCACGAGATAATCCCCGGCTACGCAAATACCACCATTCTTCGTCACTCACTTGTGAAACCGTGGCACCATGACCGCACGTCACATCATCCGCATAAATCCGAAGCTGGGGCTTAGAAATGGCACGGGCTGAGGGGGTCAACAACAAATTAGGGTTCCGTTGGGTAGAATCAGTCCCATGGGCACCATGAGATACCCAAACCGTGCCGTCATATTCTGAATACGACTTGCCATGACCGACGGACTTTAATAATTGGGTGGCGGTGGTATCCGGTACATCATGCCGCAAAAAGGAACGGGTCCATAATGACGATGCGTCAACCCCCAAATGCAACCCTTGTAATGACACCGACACCTGGGGGGCCGCCAGTTGGATGGCCCATTCCATCACCCCGCACACCGATTGGGTCAACACCCCATGGGCAGACAAGGAACCCCCCGCACCCAATCGGAGGGCCGACGATACCACCACGGGTGCCTTGCTGCGATGCAATACCGAGATGGCAACTGGCTGATGAAGATCGCCAACCAATGCCACCCCCACAGGGGCCGAAGAGTCGTTGACAATGCTAAGGTAACGGGTTGAGGCCAATGAAAGGGCCAGCCGCTGTGGCTGATCACCCGACAGGGTCACCACACAATGATCGTGGGGGGCAATCCAATGGGCCTGTTCAAGAAGGGGTTGGGTAAACCAAGGCAAATCC
>RGUG01000348.1 GCA_010027915.1 bacterium
TCCAAACCCAAGCCACCAGCACCTCCCTGAATCGTGTGGTGGGTAATTTGGTCGTGAGCATGAATGCGGGTCGGGTATGGGTTGGGTCCATGACGGGCACCTTAAATGTGATCAATCGGGGCGGTGGCATCACCATAGATAATGCGGTGGGGAGTTTAAATGTGGCACTTAACAATGGGGCAATCGACATGGGTGCGATGGCAGGAAACCTAAATTTGGCCGTGGCGGGCCGTGTCAAATGGAATACCGCCAACGGTAACCTCACAGGGTGGGTCAACGGCGATTTGGATGCCGGCCCACTGGTTGGTACCATGAACCTATCGGTATGGGGTGGAACGGCCACCATCAACAGTGTCAGTGCATTGAGTACGCTGAATATGACCGGGGGCGTGTTGCGATTGGGGTCATTTAAAGGCGGGGTATCCATCTTTAGAACCCAATTGTTTCCCCTCACACCCTATGGGGCCATCACCGTGTCATCGCTGAACATCATGGCCGGTTCCACGCTGAACTTGCAATTAGGGGGAAACCTGTCAGGTGTGAATATGGCCCGATTGGTGGTGTCCGATCAATTAACCGTGAGCGGGTCCTTGCAGTTGTCATTTGCCAATGGGTTTACGCCTACCATTGGGGATAAATTCGACTTAATCGATTTTTCGAGTCTTTCGGGGCAGTTTTCAACCGTGAATATTGTCGGGTTGCCGAATGGGTTTTCGGTTGACATGTCCGGCATGATGCGTGATGGCAGCTTGGTCTTTACGGCCAAAGATACCGATTCAGATGGGGTGCCAGACTTTCTGGATGCATTCCCCAGCGATGCCACCAAAATAGTGGATATCAATACCATTGCACCGGGGTTAAGCGGGTTATCGGCGGGTGCCAAACAAAATTTACAATGGTGGGTCATGGGGGATTACAACAACAGTACATTATTAGAGGGAAACAATGTGGCGGTTTGGTACGATTTAAGTGGCCAACAGCGTCACGCACGACAGTCCTTAAGTGTGTATCGTCCCCAGCTGTCCACCATCAAAGGTCGCAATGCGATTCAATTTGGTCTCAATGGGGCGACCCATTTTTTGAGCGTTACATCGACTAATCAACTATTGCTCGTGACCCCATCGGTGTTTGTGGTATCCCAGTTTGATGGGGTGCCCACGTTTCCTGGCATGGCGTCTGTGATGGGGTTTTCATCGTCGGGTTTGATGGCCTTTTCGGATCCTGATTCTAGTATGGCGTTTGCCCGTTGGGCGTTTAATGTGACCGATGTATCGTCCAATGTGTCGAGTACAGTCAATACCCGGTGTGGCAACTTACCGTCAAATACCATCGTGAATATGGATTCAGGGTATTGTGTGATTCAATTTGTAACGGTGGGTAGCACATCCTGGCAGGTGCCATCATGGGTCAC
>RGUG01000349.1 GCA_010027915.1 bacterium
TCAATTTTTTGACTCTTTGAATCGTCACCCAACCCCAATCGTATGCTCACGCTCAACGCCCCCGCATGAGAGGACAAGCCGCTCCCATTTGAATCGGGTCAAAGTGGGGGTGCCATGGCCCTACCCGCCAGTTGGGCCCATCCCTAACCCCACCACCCCAGATGCCAACTTCACATGACCCAACATGCCCCATCCTACCGTCACCTAACATGCCCTACACACCGGCAGCACGGGGAGGTTTCCTCCCATATCCCCCCTCTATTGCCGATCCCCATCCACTCGATTACTATGGGTGCTTCACCGAGGGGGCATTGTTTGGCATCGCCGTCACAAAGGACTTTCCCAACGTGAATCGAATCCGCGCCCTCGATCAACGCACCATCAATCAAATTGCCGCCGGAGAGGTCATCGATCGTCCTGCATCGGTGGTCAAAGAATTGGTTGAAAATGCCCTGGATGCCGGGGCCTCCCACATTGACGTCACCTTGCTCAATGGGGGCCTTACCGCCATCACCGTGACCGATAATGGCCATGGTATTCATCCCGATGACCTTCCCCTGGCCTTACAAGATCATGCCACCTCCAAAATCACCGCCCTTCATGATTTACTCGCCAGCCCCACCATGGGGTTTCGGGGAGAGGCATTGTCTAGTATCAGAGAAATCGCCCGTATCCAAGTGGTGTCTCGTCCCCACGGATCCGACCATGCGTGGCGTATCCACGGCACCGGTGGTGAGATTGCCTCGCCGATGCCTGACCAACATCAACCCGGCACCAGCGTCCGGGTCACCGATTTGTTTTATAACACCCCCGTTCGCCATCGGTTTTTAAAATCCCCCCATTCCGAACTCAATGCGGTGCTGGATGTCATTCGACACCTGGCCTTGTGTTGGGAGCATGTCTCTTTTGATGTCTCCAATGACCACCAGCCCATGCTTTCTACCGTCGGCCTGTCCATCCCGCAACGCATAGGGGCATGGTGGGGACATGATGTCATGAGTGCCATGGTGCCCATTGATGCCGCCACCGGCTCACCATCGGTATCCGGATGGGTCTCTCGCCCTACCCTGACCGTCCCCAATCGCAACAAATTGTGTATGGCCATCAACCGACGCATTGTCAAAACCCCCCTACTATACAAAGCCGTCTCTCAGGCATATGCCGATGTGATCCCTGCTGGTCGTTTCCCGGTGGTGGCCCTGTGCCTGACCCTTCCCCTGGATGAAATAGATGTGAACGTTCACCCTCAAAAATGGGATATCAAAATGGTAAGACCCAATGTCTTGTTTGATGCCATCACCACCGCCATACGGGATGTCTTGCAAAACCAACCCCATCATCCCCATGTTGCCTTGTCCACCGCATCACCCCTTTTGTCTCATGATACCTCCCCACCTCCTTTGGAGGGACC
>RGUG01000350.1 GCA_010027915.1 bacterium
CTCAACCAAAAAACCCACCATCAGAAGCGATCGTTCGAAGACGAATTCATTGCGATGTTAGAACGCCACAAAATCGCCTACGAACGACGATACGTTTTCGAGCAGGAAATCATCCAATGAACAGGGGCCACCTACTCTCCACCACCAAATCCCTGGAATTCTTCACCGAACTCCCCGATGGCAGGCTACACCCCACCTCCATTCCTCCCCAACTCCTCATCCTCCTATCCCATACCCCACAATTCATCCACATTTTATCCCCCACCCACGGCATCGGATACATCAACTCCACATACATCACCTCAGGATACATCATCCCCCTCAATTAAGTGGGGTGCAAACCCTCACTTCCACATGGTATCATGGAGGTATGAAACCAGGTGATCTCTGCACACCCTTCAGGGGCTTAATAAGCCTATACAATGCACCACCCATCACTGGTTCCAACACCACACAAATTGGTGTTTTAGATAATAAACAAACCTGCATCATCCTTGGCATTGAACACCGCAGGTGCTACCTTGGCCACCCATTGGCCAAAATCATCACCGATCATGGTGTGATTGCTTGGATCCGCACCCCTGGACTTGAAATCATCAATGAAAACCGGTGATCTTCTCAAATTCATCCACAGAATTAATCTAGGTGATCCTGTTTACCGTGAAATGAGTTGGAAACTGGGAATCTACCTACAACATGAAAACTTTGAGATACGTGGTGAAACCATAAAGGTTATCGATTCCGATGGAAAGATAAACCACTATCCCCTGGATTCATACCATTTCCAGGTGATTGAATGAAACCCGGTGATATGGTTAGAACCATCGGTTGGGTTACACTCTATGATGATCACAACCAACCAATCGATGAAACCCAAAATCTAACTGGTATCATCCTTGAATTACATCGAATCAAACTTCCATGGATCAAATGGTTGGTTGCCCACATACCAGAGGACTCCCACATGCTTCGATATCATTCCAAAGGAGTGGTGGCTGCTGTGATCTTGCACGCGGCTTGGGTGCTGGAGTTTGGGAAAGGTTTACCTCTGGCGAGGACGTTAGACCATGCCATCGCAAGCTCGTGGCCCGTGCTGAATGATGGCCCACGCACGCAGATCCTCCTCATGAAGTTTTTGGGCCTCACTGCGCGAGAGTGTGAGCACTCAAAGGCAGTGTATGCCAAGCTGGTCAGGATGGTGTGGGCCAAAGGCCCTCTTGGTCTTCCTGGGCGTCCAGCTGAGAAGTTTAAGAGGCCTCAGGCATAACTGCAGAGGCCTCACCAGGACCTAGGGATTGTGAGCAGTCGACAGTCTGCCTAGTGCAGACGATGTTTGTCGTCTGAGGTGCCAGGCATTCGTGCAGGAGCCTCCTTATGCTGCTTGTGACTCACTCGGTGGTGCGCGTGTTGC
>RGUG01000036.1 GCA_010027915.1 bacterium
AACCGAATGGACAACGACAATGGACGGGCCAACTGACTAATAAGCTCCAAAACAAACATGAACGGCACCATTACCATTGGAATACCAGAGGGCACAATGTGTTTGATATGAGCGGGACCATGACACACAACCCCCACCGCATGAGAGATCACAAACACCAACAAGGCCAACCCAGCCGTAACTGATAGGCTACTGGTTGGTGCTTCTGACAACGGGACCAAGCCAGACAAGTTACATCCCAATACAAACAGAAAGGTCGTTACCAAGAAAGAAAACCATATCTTTCGATTGGTTTTAAAACTACTGGCAAAGGATTGGGATATAAAATCATACAACAGAACTAACATCCCCCGCCCTAATTTGGTACGATTGGCCAAAAAAAGACCCACCATAATGGTTAAGCTGACACACCACATCACCACAATGGGCTTGGTAACGGGAAACGGGATAGCCCCTATTTGGAAAGGAATCAGCACCTCTGATGACGACACGACACTCGACCTTTCTGTTTAGACATTTTTTATCTCCCAATACAACCATTCGACATAAACAGTTTTAATCACCAAAACCCACTCCACAACCCTGTTTTTAAATGATGATCTTTACCACGTGTTGTCATTTCTGACTGTGATGATGCCGTTCATTCTAATCGAAAGTCACCCGGACTGACAAGAGAAAAACGGGGAAACGCTTATTCGGTCTCTCGGATGCGTTGGGACAAGTCCATCATCTTGGCCAACACGGCTTGGATAGCCTCCTCTTGTTGGGGGGTTTCTGATTCGAGGCGTGACAATTCTTCTTGGTAGCCCTTCAAGGTTTGCTCATCGGCATGCCGCTTTAAAAAGGCGACGGCTTCTTTGGTATGGTGGGTTTTGGGGGCATTGACCAATAACCCTGCCAACACGGACCGCAAGCCCTCATGGGGGATGGCCTCTAATAGCGCCCCATCTACCAACGGGTAATCGAGCATCAATACCGCCAATTCACGATAGGACGGGGTGATCAACCACCCATCAACCCCCTGAGACATCATCGTAATGCGTTCGTTTAACTGACTGGCCATGGCCACCAACACCTGCTCTTCGGCTTGTTGTACCGGTGATTGGGTGGGCTTCACTGATGGCATGGCACGTCTTACCACGGGCATGGTGTCGGTGAGTTTGGCCAAGATGGCATCAGGATCGACCCGAATGGTGGTAGCCAGCTGTCGAATAAAGTGCCGCTGTACCACGGGGTCTTGCTCTTGTTTTAAAAAGGGCACAAACTGATTCACCACTGCGACGGCATCGTCCAGGTGTTGGGGAGGGTGTTGGCACACCCGTTTATATTGATATGCCAGCATCGAAAGGGGGTCATCCAAGGCACTTAAAAATGCTGTCGGATTGGCCTGCAATGCGTCAGCGGGGTCTTTGCCTTCGTATACTGCCATTCGCACGGTGAGTCCTTCTTTGATGGCCAGCTCATACGCCCGCATCATGGCGGCCATCCCGGCATCATCGGTATCCAAGGCCAAGACCAATCGATTGGCCATGCGTTGAATGATGCGGGCATGATCCGTGGTAAACGCCGTGCCGAGTGCGGCCACTGTATTGGCCTTGCCTGCTTGATGGAGGTGAATCACATCCAGATACCCTTCTACCAGAATCACGGTTCCTGTTTTTTTGATGGCCCCTTTGGCGTGGTCCAATCCAAACAAGGTCCGACGCTTGGCAAACAAGGGGGTCTCATCTGAGTTGAGGTATTTGGGTTGTTGTGCCGGCGTGAGGGCACGCCCTCCAAAGGCAATGGTACGTCCTTTTTCGTCCGCAATCGGAAACACCACCCGGTGTGCCAATCGATCATAGGGTGGCGTCCCCAATCCCGCCCGTTGAACCATGTCGTCGGGCATGCCTTTTTGTTTGAGGTAGGCCATGACCCCGTGGGTGCGGGATGAATACCCGATGCCAAATTGACGGGCCATTTCGGGGGTGACCCCCCGTTCGGCTAGGTAGGCTTGTGCCTCGGCTGATGACTCAAACGCCTGTCGATAGAAGGCCTTGGCCATCCCCAACATCTCGCGCAAGGTGTTCATGTCGGCATCGTGGGCCGACTGATGGGCGGGCACTGCGTCAAATGCCACGGTGATACCCAACCGATTGGCAATCAACTGAACCGCATCCGAAAACCCTATGGCTTCTATTTTTTGAATAAAGGCAATCAAATCACCCGACTGCTGACACCCAAAACAATGCCACAATCGCTTCTCTTCGCTGACTGTAAATGAAGGGGATTTTTCGCTATGAAAGGGGCATAAGCCAATCCAATTTCGCCCCCTTTTTTTTAAGGCCACATACGACGACATGACGCCAATCCAGTGGGGGGCTTGCCGTACCGCAATAATGGTGTCTTCGGTTAACCGTTCCATGCCTTGATCCTTTGTGTCTGTGTCGACTGACTACCCATGTTCAGATTGCGACCCTGTACGCCACATTGGCCACCTTTGAGCGGTAGGGATGAAGGGCCCTTCGTCCTTACCAAGGCCTAAGAATAGACGATGCCCGCACCCATTGTCACCCCTTGCCTGTGGGGCAACCCACGCTTTTTTTCGTGCGTATGCCATGCCTCACCCGGCATCAGGATGGGGTATGGGTTACAAGGGGACTGCCATCATATCCCTTACACCTCTTACACCCCCTTTCCCTTCCCCGCACACCATCCCGTCACTGATTTACATCTGCCGCCTGGTGGCAGTATGCTAGCACCATGGTATCTTCCCCCGCATTGTTACAAGTCGACCAATTATCGGTGTCATTTGGCCGGCGCCAGCATCCCATTCGGGTGGTCAGTGGGGTCTCTTTTTCGGTTGTACAAGGTGAAGTGGTGGGGTTGGTGGGGGAATCGGGATCGGGAAAAAGTGTCACCTGTCTGGGGGTCATGGGGTTGCTAGCGGGGGCCCAGGTAACCGGGGCCGTTACATTCAAAGGAAGGCCCGTGTTGGGTCTTTCAGCCCGTGACCACCGGTCGTTATTGGGCAAGGAAATGGGCATGATTTTTCAATCTCCCCAAGCCAGTTTTAATCCCGTTTATACCATTGGGACTCATTTTATTGAAACCATCCAACATCACCACGGCCTATCGGCCAAGGAAGCCCAATCGATGGCCGTTGACTTGTTAACCCAAGTTAATATTGCCGATGCAGCCCAACGCCTGAACGATTATCCCCATCAGTTTTCACTGGGCATGTGCCAACGCATGATGATTGCGTTAACCATTGCCATGTCACCATCATTATTAATCGCAGACGAGCCCACAGCGTCATTGGACGTTACCATCCAAGCCCAAGTCATGGCCTTGATTCAACGGGTCAAAACCACCCATGACATGGGTATTTTATTGGTGTCTCATGATTTGGGATTGGTGGCCCAGTATTGTGACCGGATCATGGTGATGTATTTGGGAGAATTGGTCGAGGCCGGTCCAACCGTCTCCGTGTTTCAATCCCCTCAACACCCCTATACCCAAGCCTTATTGGCTGCCATTCCGCATCCTGACCCCACCCAACGGGTATCCGCCACCCCTATTATGGGGGATATTCCCAGTCCCCAGCACCGTCCTTCTGGGTGTGCCTTTCACCCGCGTTGCCCCAAACGGACGGACCGATGCACCCACTCACACCCCACTTTGAGCACCCATCGTGACCATCAAGTGGCCTGTTTCGAATCGGCGTATTACCAGCCGGCTCCCTGACCCGATAACCCCCTCATTACCACTCCCTTTAAAGATCCAAAAAAATCAATGCAACTTTTTATTTTAATTTTCGATAACTAAGTATCAGGCGATGAAAGTCGCTTGACCGCCTGGGCTGAATAAGAGAGTCAGAGTTTCCCCCTTAGCTCAACTCCCCCTGTTCAGCCCTCTTTACTTATTGAGGATAGACCTCTTGCCTCATCTTATCATGGTGTTTTTTAGATTCATACCGTTCATCTCCTAGTTGGGGACCCTCTAGACTTTTACTGTTTTTAGCACTTGAGTCGGCACATGGCAGGTTGGGGGCGTGTCTTTTTTGTCATCACAAGCGAATCGAAACCGGCCCGTCACGATACCATGGTGACACAGCCACGGGTTGGCAGGGGGTAGAAATCATGGGGTCTGATGGTGGCCCGAAATTAAGATACGCCCCACCCTGTTGGACCCCCCCATCATAAGGGTGCTCACCCCGATGATGATTGTTGTCATCCCAGCTTGTTAACAGAGTGGCTTTTTTTGATTGGGGTCCCCATCAAGCGTCCACAACCACGGGTCGGATATAACTTGGTTCTGGATTCAGGTGGCACGCCGATACCCATTTCCCCCTATCCTGGTGGTGCACCAGGAACACCCCATGCCATCCGTTGGTCCCCATGACCCGCTCCAACAGGTCGAGGCAAGGGGAGGTAGAACCCCTATGTCAGGTGGTCATTCTTGTCACCGCCGCAGCAGGAACCGTGTGTGACACACCCGTTGAGGGGGTTACCCTTTTTGCCATGGGCAACCTTTGTCAAATCGAGTACCCAGATTCGTTCCCATGCCACTATCCGATACCCGGTAATGGTGTGTCGAGCCGCTATCAGACGATTCTGAGCCATCAATCGCATGTGGCCTTCCTTTGTCTTTTTTAGGTGCTCCCCATCATAACGGACTCAAACGTGATGTTTAATCCATTCGTTCAAGGGGAATACAAGGGAATCAGTCATTTAAAAGGAGGCGTTTTATGTTGAATGGAACCATTGATTGTCAGGTTTACAATACCAGTCCCCAACTACGAGATGAAGTGTTTTTTGGTGGTGATGATTGGATGGATATTGACGATTAACCCACTGCCATCGTGGCTAATCAAGACCACCCATTTTATCCGTTACCTCTTGTACCTCTTGTGTTTTGTAACAGTGCTAAGAACGTGTCCAATGGCATGACATGATCCAATAATGGGTATCGACCTATCGGATCCAGATGATGACCACTTGAGAGGCACGCATCGATCGTGGATTGCAAATAAACATTAAAGAGCAGCCGGTCACCTTGAATGTGAAAGGTCACGACCACTGGCTCCCTGTTTCCATGAACAGTCAAGGTAATGGGATCTTGCCATGAAGTATGGTCTCGTTCTGTATTCACATTGTTCAAGCGTTCGAGTATGACTGATATGTCCGGCCGTCGAGAGCCGGCATTAATCCATTCCTCTATTATTATCCGCTGAGCATATATCCGCTGAGCATTTATCCGCTGAGCATATATCCGCTGAGCATTAGCATGAGGTAACAAGGGGGACGGCGTTTCTAAGCTATTCCTTGCTGTTTGATAGGTCACCCACGAATTTGAGCCTATAACCACCATCAATAATAACATGCTCCATAAAACATCATCCCTATGTTGCTGTGCTCGGGTCAGGAAGTAAGAGCTTGTCGTCACCACTACAAACATTTTTAATAGTCCCAAGGTACTGTTGGTGACATCCCGAATATTACGATCCGGTTGGTCCCGACGTGCGGGATCTAGCCTCCTTATAGTTAAGCGGATGGCACTCAACGAACTCACTACTATATTTATGAGCACCGAAATTGCTGCAGCCCCATTGGCCGCATGCCAAGTTAGAGGAGCATTATTCTCAATCGGGTTGTTTGCCATCTATTAACTCCTAACTCCATTTACATTTTATTCTTGACGCTCGACGCTCACCCTAACATCCCAGGGGTTTTAAATAAAACGAAAAATATTGGTTTTATATGATGATGGATTCACCTTGCATATCGAGGTGCCATCGGCCGATGACAGGGCGACCGCCTCATGCCAAAACCGGAATCGTTGAAGGGCCACTCTTGATTTTATTGTTACGTAGGCCCACTTGGGAACACGACTTATCCTTCTGGTAACTTAAGATGACATGGCCTGGTGTTGCCTCGAAAGCCAGATGTATTTATCGGCCCACTGCCGGTTGGTACGCACTGGGTCGGGGTCCCACTGACTTTTTTTGACCACCGCTGGAACCCCTGCCACCAACGCTCCGGCTGGCACCACTTGGTTCTCGGTTACCACGGCACCCGCTGCCACCACCGCCCCCTGTTCAATCATGGCCCCATTTAACACAATGGCCCCCATCCCGATGACCACATGATCGTGGACCGTGGCCGCATGAATGATGGCCCGGTGGCCAATGGTGACATACGACCCAATGGTACAGCCCCTGTCATTTTCTACATGCATCACCACCCCATCTTGGATATTGGACCCTTCGCCTATTACAATGGCATGCAAATCGGCACGAATCACCGCCCCATACCATACCGATGAATGGGGCCCAATGCTGACATTTCCTACCACCACCGCACCCGGCGCCACCCACACCTGATCGCCCCATACAGGCCGGCCCATTTCAAAATGAGCCGGAATGATCGATTTTGAGCCCATCTGATTTTACGCTTACAGGGTGACCTTCACTCCCAATACGGGTTCCACTGCTTGCAAAATATCAAACCGTGTGTCGCCAACGAAGCCCAAGCGTGCCAAGGTGACACTGGCACCCAATTCCAAGCCTTTGGCAAGGGTCACGGTGTAGTTTCGTATCACACTCAGTGACGCCAATTCAATGTTGCCTCCCCCCACCCGTTGGGCATCGACCACCAAATCGAAATCCGTCAATAACGGCACCTCTGTTTTCATGGTAACCCCCAATCGCAGTGCAAGGGGTGAGAGCACATTGTTTTTATCCATGCCCGTGGTGACCCCCACAATCAACTGATTGGACCCCCACCCCAGGTCATGATAGCTTCTAAAATTGGTGACTGATGTGGTGCCAGACGGCCACAACCCCACCAATGTACGGGTTTCATACCCCATGATCGGACTGGCCACCCCCATGATTCCCATCACCAACACGCCCCAGGCTTTTAACTGACGATACATAACCCATCCTCCTTATTGAAATTGAGATCAAAAAAAATGAGGGCCCATTATATCGAAAAAATCCCCCATTACCAGTGGGTGATTACCTGCTACCATTCAACCAAGACCCTTAAGCTTCCATCCACCCATTCAAGAAAGCCATTACACGATGACATGCACCCCGACCCCAACCAACTTACCAACACCCTCGCTCGGGAGGTCAGCATCCTCTTGCCTACTGCCAGGCTTCATCTCTTCTTTTTTAGCCTCTGGTTTAGCCTATCTACGTGCCATTGGCAGTTGTGTATTTCCCTGTCTATCACCCATGCCCGCCATGCCCGATGTTTTAGGGCCAGTACCGGTCACGCCACCGCCTACTTCAGCATGTGAAGAGGATTCACCTGCCACAGCCTGTGTCAAGCAGTGCGTTGATGTATTAGATGGGCTAGCTGCGGGGTCACCACCCAACGTTACCGGCACTCCTAGTGAGGCTAACGGACTTAACCCTCCCGATGATCAAAAGGAAAATGAACGGAAGGAAGCTACATGGAACACGCCGAATGCTGCACGGGAAACTATTACCACCATTTTTAACACATTTTATGAAACGCAGGATCCTTCCATTAACACGTTTCGGGAACTGATGACGGCATGCAAGAATCAACCCAATCATCATGCTCATACGCTCTTACCAGTGTTGCTTAGTAGTTGGTATGGTCTTTACCACTCTTTTCCTGATGGGGCCGCCAGCGAACTGCTGTCTCTTGTCATTACCCCCCCACCTCTTCCTACTGGGCATCCTGATGGGCCAACTACCCTATCATATGTGGTCGTTGAGGCACTACGCACCATTGCGACGAGTCCAAACATAAACCCCCACACGGCCCAAAACGTCATTGACGCACTGGCAACCATTGTGAATCGTCGGGATATACAACCCGAAACGGCCCAAACGGCCATTGACGCACTGGCAACCATTGTGAAGACCCATCCTGACCCCTTGTGGGATCGTGTGGTATTGCAGGGTTTCTATTCGCTGTTGAATCAGCCGAACACAGGCCCTATCAAATCCGCCGTGTGCGAAGCCATCCTGTCCATTGCCCAGTGGCGTTTGCTTTACCCAAACAATGACACTGGAAGCATTGATACCATCGAAATAAACGCCTTGGAGCAACTTGTTCGGTACGCCTTAGCGCCCGCTCATCATGATGTGGAAACCCAGGCAGTTTTAGATCGTGCCGTTATCCTGTTTGGGTGCTTGATAGGAAATGCACCATTAAAGATTCCCGATTCTGACCCAGTATTAGCCGCAGGGTCGGCCCATTATGAACTGAACTCAACCTGTAATAAAAACAATGAAGAAGCGTTAGTCAACCCACCACTTGCGACACACCATGGGGCCCTTTCCCTTCATTCGAAGAACCCTATCATACACTATTTTTTACCTCGATTTGAACAGAATTTTAGCGTGGCCTTTCATCAGTGGGAGTCTGCATTCGGGCGTGCAGCTATGGGTGTCTCTCGCCTTACAACTACCACCGCAAATGACCTCTTATGCGAGCGTGTCTTACGCCAGGGTGTATGGCTTTTATCACCCATTATCCAGTCATTACCTTCCATACCTGCCTCATCTTTACTACAGGCCGTACACCGCATATGGCAATTTGAGACACTCTATTCAAAGAGTATCAACCAGGATAAGGCACCGTCCACTGGTGGTGTGATGGGTACAGCGTTACCCCCTCAGCCAGTTATGGATGGTAGGAGATGGGTAGCAGCACATGCTCTAGATGATGGGCAAGATGTGACACGCATGGCGTTGCCACACGATTCGTTGATTAAGATGATGCTGCGGTTTCTTGACGTGTTGAATACCGACACATCCTGCGATACCCACTCACCACTTTCTCAGTTTTGTGATGAATTGGCCAATATGGTTGAAATGTGGTGTGTACCATCCAATCATGACTTGTTTGGTGCCCCTTTAACCGATAATGCGCGTGCTTTTCTTAACGCTCCGGTTGCTAACTGGTTTGAGTTCTTACATACACTGTTGTCATTGGTCCCCCCAACTGGTCCCATACCAAGCCGTCCTATTAAGTCAACTCAACCTACACCTCGATCTCTTATCGAGTATATGGTGAGTCAAATCAGGATGGCACCGTCTTGGCAAGCGGCATGTGAATGGGCTCGTAAGGCCCTCAGCACCGCCCACCGCTCCCTCCTAGAAGCGAAAGAACCCCCTTTATCAAATACCCTTTCTGGCCTCTCCCCCACTCTTCGAATGAATGGAGGTGGCACTGGCAACATGGAAGAGGCAGAACCAATAAATCATGACAGTAAGAATCCGCCAGGAAGTGCGATTGTCATCTCAACCGCTCCCCCCACTCTTCCAATGAATGGAGGTGGCAATGGGGGCTGCTTGGCAGAAGAAGAAGAACCAATAAATCATGACAGT
>RGUG01000351.1 GCA_010027915.1 bacterium
CCTGATGGACGGCCTGCTGCTCCCGCTCCTGTCCGCTCTCCACACCGGCACGATCGGGCTCTGGCTCGGCGGGATGAGCTAGCGGGTGTGTTTTCCGTTCCGCCAGGAATTATTCGGCCCGGGGACAGGGTGTTGGTGGTGGATGATATTGTGACGTCTGGGGCAACGGTGCAAGAGGTGGCGCGATATTTGAAGCAACAAGGCGCGATGCGCGTTGATGTGATGGCGGTGGCAATGACTCCAAAAGGGTACCACGAATGATTGAAATTGACCGGGGATCGACGGCAATCGTGGATCATTCGATGTTGATCGAACGACTGGCCGATGCGGGGTACACTCGCGTACCGATGGTCTTGGAGCCGGGAGAGTTTTCGGTGCGCGGGGGGATTGTGGATGTGTTTCCGGTTAACCAGAGTCACCCTCTCCGATTTGATTATGATGGAGAGGTATTAGAGCGACTAAATTCCTTTAATATTCAGACGCAGCGGTCCATTTCTGCTGTATCTATGACGGCGATACGGCCAGTGGTTGAAGAGCAGGACGCCTTTTATCACGCGGCCGTTTCTACTCCAGCTGGTGCGGTGATAGATGATATTTATCCTGGTGATTACGTCGTTCATGAAACCTATGGCATCGGGCAATTCCGAGGGTTGGTTCGATTAACCGTTGGTCAACGTGAAGGGGAATATCTCCATGTTCAATATAAAGGGGAGGATAAACTCTATGTCCCATTAGAGCAGATTCATCTTGTTACCCGGTATTCGGCGGCGGACACGGTTCCCAAGGTTAATGGGCTCCACGATGGTGAATGGAAAAAAACGACAGCTCGGACCAAGCGGGCATTGGAAATGTTGGCGCATGACGTTTATTTGATGCATAAGATGCGACAAGAGCAGGACGGATTTTCATTCCAAGAAGATACCGTTTGGCAGGTTGATTTGGAGGGACGGTTTCATCATTCTGATACGGACGATCAACGTCGGGTAACGGCTGAAATTAAACGAGACATGGAATCGTCTCGTCCGATGGACCGGTTAATCTGTGGTGATGTGGGATTTGGAAAGACGGAGGTCTTGGTTCGTGCTGCATTTAAGGCTGTTGAAAATCGGAAACAGGTAGCCGTAGTTGTGCCTACCACGATTTTAGCAGAGCAACATTTTCGGACCTTTACAGACCGATTTAAGCCATTTCCGTACCGGGTTGCGGTATTGTCTCGATTTAAAACCCGAGCCGAACAGCGCAAAATTTTGGATCAATTGGGCAAGGGGTTGGTCGATGTAGTTGTCGGAACCCATCGATTATTGCAGACAGACGTTAAATTTGCGGACTTGGGGCTGTTGATTGTGGATGAAGAGCAACGGTTTGGTGTCGGGCACAAAGAGAAATTGAAACAAATTAAACCCAACGTGGA
>RGUG01000352.1 GCA_010027915.1 bacterium
ATCTGCATCAAATAAGGTGCCAATATGAGCCAGCATACCCGCCGCATCGTCCACCAACAGCCGTATGTACCACTGTGAACCATGGTCCGATTCTGGTACCAACCCCACAAACCCAAACCCATTATCCAAATTGCGTGCCGACGGCACCCGTTGGGTATTCAAGGCAATGTCGATCACATCCGATACAATGGCCGACGCAGTGGGTGAAGAACCCGCACCACGACCCATTAACATCGATTCTCCGACGGCATTGCCCACCACATAAATGGCATTGTATTCATTCCGTACCGATGCCAGGGGATGGGTGGTGGCAATAAAAGTAGGAGACACCCCAAACACCAAGCGATCATCGGACAATCGACGCCCCGTGGCCAACAACTTAACGGTATACCCCAATTCATGGGCATACCCAATATCCACTTGTGACAAGGCATCAATCCCTTGATAACCAAAATCAGATACCCCCACATCGGCATTAAATGCCACCGATGCCAAAATACTCAACTTGTAGGCAGTATCCAAACCCGACACATCCATGGATGGATCCGGCTCAGCAAACCCCAATGATTGGGCTTGGGCCAATGCATCGGTATACCCCATTTTTTCTTCGGTCATTTTGGTCAGAATGTAATTGGTCGTGCCATTTAAAATGCCGACTAACGACTCAATCCGATTGGCCGCCAATCCGATTTTGAGGGTACGAATCAGTGGAATACCCCCCCCCACCGCGGCCTCATAAAACACATCGACTTGATGCTGAATGGCCAAGTTAAACAATGCTTTTTTATGCTTTGATATCACTTCTTTATTGGCCGTCACCACAAATTTACCCCGTTTAATGGCTTGGGTGATATAGGACCTGGCGGGCTCTTCTCCTCCCATCACCTCTACCACGTGTGACGACATGGTATCAATAGTGGAACCTCCCCAGACAGTTGGAGATGACTGTTTGGACGACGCAATGAACGCTCGTACCGTGGCCAAAGTGCAGCTACTCAGAGACGCGTAGAGCAGCTCTTTTGGACTAAAGCAAGTGACGTTTGTTGCATCATCAGTGCTTGTCAAACTAACTGTGGCGCTGCTGCGTTCAGGAGCGGTCCCAGAGGCGTGCAAGTCAGGAAGGGACTTAGAGGTACCAACTTTGCTCTGGATGGCAGCACCCACTTTTCCAGTAGTTGTAGAGTCTACCGCTCGCGCGTGGGCCAACCGAAGCACACGTCCAGGGCCGCAGACCAACTGCTGTAGTGTCTTTACCAGGCTGAAACTTCTTAAACCCCTTGCCGCAACCATAACCCCCGCCCTGCCGCCCCCGTCGTATACTTTGACAAAACCTCCTGAAAAAAACTTCTGAAACTAGGATTGATCATTAATCCCCAAAGAAAGACCGAGAAAACTCCTAGATCGTGATAG
>RGUG01000353.1 GCA_010027915.1 bacterium
TCTAAACCCAGATCAGCCATTCCAACCGCCAGTAAGATTTTTTATTTGCGCTACTTTTGTTGCTTATCCCAATGGGGAGTTTCAAGCGGGGCCAGCTACAGGCGTCACAGCATCGCCGAATCCGCCCGTCATCAATCTTTTTATCAATCAAACTCAACGGGTTTTTGTACCACCCTTCGGCCCTGCCTTTGGGTCTGGCGTATGGGATGCACAATCGGTCAACATCACAGGATCGTCCTCGGGGGCGGATTTTGTTTTTAATCCAATACCTTTGAATGGTGCATTGAAATCGACAATTTATTACACCCCGCAAGCATTTTATGGGCCTTATACTTATGTGAATGACGCTTTGACCGCCGACATTTCAGTTTCGTGGTGGAATCCCGGGCCTTCCTCGTCAATCAAAGACATAAGATGGGTTATCTATTGGAAAACTCTTGCCGACATCTATGATACTGGGCTTTTTACTTGCAACAATATCCCGGCCAACAATTCTTCAACACCCATGACCGTCGCCACCATAAGGGCGGATTTTTTTCAGAATGAAAATAGTTGTGATGGTGGCTTGACTAACTTTCGCTTTACAAATTTTTACCCCTAATTACATATACCACATGAGCTTCGACAAATTCATCCAGACCCGGACGATTGCCCAGAAGGTCACACTAAGCGGGTTTTCTTTCCCGACATACAGCCTTGACTCCTTTATCGAGTTCGAGACGGACGGCTATCTTGTGGGGATTCACTTCATGGTAACGCACAATGCCATTCCGGGTGGCGAGGCCGGAGCCATCGACCCAACTAAACCCGCCGGGGCAATTGTCGCCAAGGTGTCCGGCGACATATTGAACCTTCCGGCGGGGGGAAATTTCACCAACTATTCCGGGGCGCAAATTCTTGTCTCTCACTTAGCCCTGCCAGACTCCGACGCAAATTCTAACTTGGAATCCAACTCCCGGCAAACCACCATCGCTTACGATGCGGACTCCAAACGAATCCCCATGAAATCAAACGACCGCCTTGGTGTATATTTATGTACAAATTCGGATACGTCCGCAATCAATTTCGCGTACACGCTTACGGCCTACTTTGTGCGGGCCTGATCGGGTGTAGCTCCCCGTCCGGGAGTTACACCTTGGGACAGGCCGACGCTCAGGTGGCTGGACTGATCGAGGAAAACCCCAAGATCAAACATGAACTGGAATCCATCCGGGTTTTCATCAAACAGGCGGAAAGCGATCTTCAGGACAAGGAAAAAACCATCGACACCCTTTCCCAAACCGTTGCCAAGGAACAGGAAAAGGCTGAAACCCGGCTGGTGTTAATTTGGAAATTGACTTCAATTTTGTTGGGAATACTCGTAGTTGGAGGAATATACATCGCATGGAAACTCCGATAACCACCCATACC
>RGUG01000354.1 GCA_010027915.1 bacterium
TCACCGCCCAGCGGCCCTTGTACCCGACCCCTTCGGGTATGAGTCTTCACTCGGTTTCATCGTTGCAACCCGTCCCCATTCGGGTGTCGCCGGGGCTTATTAGTATGAATCAAACGTGGTGGATTGCCTTGGACCCGTGGGGTGACAAAAGCCAACGAACCCCCACCCAGTGGGTGGGCCGTTGGGGGACGCAATCCCTCAAATGGCCGGTAACCACCGCCATCCCGTCCGGAAATGGGGCAGTGGTATGGGCCCATGATGGGTCCTATTGGATTGCTGTGGCACACCTGGCAAAGGAAATGGGCCTTGGATGGCACGTTCAACAAAACCGCATCGAATGGACTCAATCCATCGATCGCATTCGGTGGGGAAATGGTGACCCCCCTAGCCTCAAAATAATGGGCCAATTGCCCATCAAAAATGCCCGTCTTCAGCCGACGCCAACCGGGTTTCAATTGGTCATTCCCCAGGCCGCCACCCGGTTAAGGCAATGGGATGGGGTGACAGGGGACATCACCCGGATTCAGATTCGAAGCACACAAAACCAGGTCATCCTCACGGCGGTGACCCGTGGCAACCTGGACTATGAGACCTGCCGTCCCCTGTCCAACGGATGTGAACTCAAGCCCATTGGTCAACTGACCCGTGTGACCGAGCGACCAACCGATAACCAGATGGCAACGGCCAACCAATGGGTCATTGAATTAGAAGGCAAGGGATTGGGCCGCCCTCATATTTGGCGGCATCAAAAACGCATGGTGATTGACTTTCATGACACACGGATTCGGTGTGCGGTCCCTACCAGCCCCATCAGGACCGGCCTCCTGTCCCCTTACACCGGCATTCGGTTGGGTCAATTTTCAACGGCACCGCCAGTGGCCCGATTGGTATTGGATGGCATGGTGAGTGCCAATGTCACCTGGCACCCCACGGCATGGGGTGGTCGCTTGCAGGGTGACATGGGGGGAGGAGAGGGCCGTGGTCGTACCCCATTGGCCCGTCCCACCGACCGTCCTGCCCCCCTTCCTTCGCCGGCCCCTTTGCATCCCACCTTACCCTTGCGACACCTGGTGGTGGTCATTGACCCTGGCCATGGGGGCAGCGACCCGGGTGGCATTGCCGCCAATGGGATGTATGAAAAAGAACTCACCATTCAATTATCACGCAGGCTCAAAACCGAGTTGGAACGATTGGGCGGGAAAGTGGTGATGTGCCGTGAGAATGATGAAAACCCCTCGCTGCAAGACCGGTGCGACGTGGCCCACCGTACCAAAGGGGATATATTGATTAGTGTGCACATCAATTCGTTTTTTCATCCCTTTGCTTCGGGGACTGAAACCTATTATTACAAAGCAAAAGACGAACTGCTTAGCTCCCTGATTCATAATGAACTGGTTGCGGCAAACATTC
>RGUG01000355.1 GCA_010027915.1 bacterium
TTATGTCGGGGTTTTAGGGGGCAGGGTAGGGGGGTGTGCATCAACCTCGACCAATCGGATACTGGTGATAGAGTCCCACGCCAAGCTTGTTTCTAATGTGTGAACAGGGTTTGTATCAGGACGAAGACCAAGTTTTAATAAGAAAGGAATGGTGACACGGTTTTCTAACGAGACACTGACCAGTGCACTGTATAGGTGATGGTCACGATCTTTGATTTCTTTTATCAACTTCAACTCAATCATCTTGGATTCAGAGTGCCTTAAAAAAGAAAACGTGGTGCCCAAGGGAAACACCACTTCTCTTGTTCCCAGTTCAGAGAAATGGCGTAAATTGTGATCGGTGATGTCATAAATAGGAACCCCCCTACCATGAATGAGATACAGATGTAAGGTGTGATTAAAAACACATCGCCTAAAATAGGAAGGGGTGAACAGTGCTTGTGATTCAGCGGCACTGACAAAGCGTAACGAAGGGATAGGTAAAAATGACCCATTATACACATCATAAAGCGGACCAAACCGGTAACTTTCTTAAGGTGCAGCGTCAAGGTGTTGTTTTAAAATACTTTGAAAAACCAAAATAAAACCCAAATAATCTTTTAATGCGTCAGCAAGAGGCCTGCTGTACGATGTGGTGGGGAGTATATTTCTTAATTGTTTGGGTTTGACGTCATATCCGCCACTGAACCATTCCACAGCCGGTGACAATGAGGAAGACTCGTTTTTGGTCATGATATCCCAAGCATCCGCAACGCTCCTTCCTTTGGATTCGTAGAACCGATAAGCCGCAGCTTCAATTGCCTTAAAAGTGAATGCGTTTGACAGGTCTAATCCAGCGGTGGCCATTAAAGATTGAAGTCCTTCATTGTTTTGAACAAACGAAACAATGGCGTTTGGATTGGGTAATCCATGAATAAAATCTTGAACGGTGAAGTAGGAATGGGGTGTTTTCAACACGCTATTCGTATCGGTCAACTTCAGATCAAAAGAATGGGGGTGTAACGTCGTGTTGCAAGTGGGCAATGGACTACCGAAGGCCCCTGTTAAAGCAGTCAACCCCACAAGCCCTTTTAATAGGGTTGATAGGCTAGGGTTGGTTAAAGCAGACAACCCATCAACAACAACAGCACACAAGGTCGCCGTCAGTGGACGGGTTTCGAACCCATCATCACCATGTGGCGGGGGCACCCGATGGCTGGGTGGAAATCGTGCAACGGTTGGGATGGACCTCATCTTTTTTTTCTCCTCAATGAGGGTATCATGGTAAAACGGTTGGAATGGGGTCATGTTGGGGGGGCTGAAAACACGATCCAAACAGTGACCCTTGCCTGTCGTTTGGCGCCCGATGTTTTGAACGGGGGTTCTTCTGACGTGGACGTTAACAAGGG
Source organism: bacterium (assembly GCA_010027915.1). Next base: position 1,389 of record RGUG01000355.1, read on the forward strand.
GGGGATACAATAGGGAAAGGTG
>RGUG01000356.1 GCA_010027915.1 bacterium
CTTTAACTTACCATTGGGGACGGTACTGAAGGATGTGGCATTGGATTCGTTTGGGCATTTGACGGCCATTGTGACCGCCAATATTTTTGAGTGGACGTATTCCAAAGAAGAAGCCAATGCCCGATTTGTGAATGTGGAGGGGGATACGGTGTCATCTTTGATGGTCACCGGTCCCGTGACCGCCAATCGGGTGACGATTACCGGTACGGTGACCGCCAATCAATTGGTTGGGGATGGCAGTGGGTTAACCAATCTGAATGCCAGTGCCTTTTCGAGTGGGGTGCTCCCCGTTTCTCGAGGGGGATTGGGCAACAATCGCTATACCCCAGGTCAGGTATTAATCGGCGATGGGGATCAGCCGGTTTCTACCCTCTTTTTGGGTGTAGGGGAATTTATTATGGGTAGCCCGTCTGGGGCCACGGCCAGTCGGTTTGTGGCAGGGCAGGGGGTGTCGATTAACGTGTTGGCCACGGCATTACGCATTGACCATGCCGATACATCTGACCAGCCGTCCATTACCCCCTTGGGAGGTCATGTGGTGAATCGTTTGGATGTGGACTCGATGGGGCATTTGACGGGGGTTGGCACCATCGATTTGGATCAGCGCTACCTGAAACTAAACGATGCCGATCAACTGTATGTGTCCCGAACAGGGGCGTGGGGTGTGGGGTACTTGGGGGTATCGGGTAATGTGACCGTGGAGCAGTCGGTGGTGGTGAGTGGTGATTTAACCGTGACCGGGATCTTGAGGGCCAACCAGTTAATCGGCAGTGGGGCCCAACTAACCCAGTTGCAAGTGGCACAATTACAGGGCGTATTGCCTGTTTCAAATGGTGGGTTAGGGGTTTCGACCCTTCCGTCTGGGGCATTTTTGATTGGCAATGGCACGGGTGCGGTGACCACCCTAGGGCCGCTGGCACCGGGCGACATTTTAATGGGGCGGAATGGCATGCCTGTGATAGGACGAATCGTGGCCAATCAGGGCATACAGGTATCGATTGTGGACCAACAAATCCAGGTGTCACACCAGCCCGGTGTATTGCCGTCTTTTCGGTTACCGGTTGGTCAAGTGGTGTCAGGATTGACCATGGATGACTATGGCCACGTGACGGGGTATCAATCAACCAATTTGGGAGCGGATTATTTGTTGCAATCAGGTAACCAAACATTGGCCGGTGAGTTGATGGTTCAAGGCATTGTATCGGCCAATCAATTGGTCGGGGATGGGAGTGGCTTGACCCATTTGTCGGCTGCTGCCATGACCGGCGTGTTGTCGGTATCCCAAGGGGGAACCGGCCAGTCATCGATTGGGCGTGGGGTGTTAGTCGGGGATGGCGTAGACCCCATTCGAAGCGTGGCTTTAGCCCCTGGACAACTCATGGTAGGGGGTGCCACTTCACCCACGGCCAC
>RGUG01000357.1 GCA_010027915.1 bacterium
GGATCAACTCAACCGCTTGTCCACGATGCAAGCCACCTTGCAGCTGTTGCCCTCCCCCACGACCAAAGGGGGCACCCTGGTTCAGGTGACCACCCTGCCCATGCGATCGACGGGGGCCCATTTTCGATATGACACCTATGGGGATGGCCAGGTTCAGGCCATCCCCAATTCGTTGGATTTAACAGCCGATAATATCTTGGGCTCACTGGATCAGTGGGTCGTGACGTATTATCAAAAATTCAAAGACAAAACCCAGTTTCAAAACAGTTTGTCCATCATAGGCTCGATGCCAGTGGGCCCGTTCACACCCAAGGCCTCGTATAGTCAGTTTAACTACGCCACCTTAATTGCGGGCACCTTGCGTAATATCTTAACCAGCGGGCAAACCAGCACCCTCAAGGTAGGTGGCAGCGTCTTGATTCAACGGGATCGCCGCCAAAAAGAAACCCTCACGGTGGAACTGGCCATCAAGCGGGACCAACATTACATTGAAGACACCCTCATTGGGGTAAACAGCTCACAATTAACCACCCTGGTAACCGGCTTTAACCACACCGAATGGAATCCGTGGGGTACCCTCACGTGGGATGCCGCTTATACCCTGGGCCTCGATGCATGGGATGCCACCCAAGACCGCCCCACACTGGGACCCGCTTCCCCCCACGCCCAATTCGAAAAAATGAACGCGTCATTCAGTTTGGCCATCCCCCTGCCATTCCCCGCCACCCTCTTGGCACAAGCCAACGGACAATACAGCACCCAGCCTTTGTATTCGTCCGAACGACTGTCGATTGGGGATTATTATTCGGTTCCGGGTTATGACACGGGGGTTTCGGGTGATGTGGGGGGCACCGCCGCCATCAAACTGGCCTATACCCCCGATTGGCTGAGCCGCTCCATTGCCATCACCCCCGCCCTCAATGGTGGGATCACCTGCAAAAAAGACCGGTGCCAAGACAGTGGTGGCACCACCCACCTGACCAGTATCAGTACCGCCTTGACCTATCGAGACCCGGACTGGGTGGCGGAACTCACCGCCGCCCGTGGTCTGTCGGCCTCCGATGGGGTCAATACGCCGCCCGTTAAATGGTACGTCTCGGTGACCCGGCGCTTTTAATCATGACCCACCGCCTGTTGCCCCCCATTGGTATGCTGGCCCTGTTCTCACCCCTCATCTTGTGGGGCCAAAATCAGTCGGTCGACGGGTTTTCTCACCCGATGATCCAACTGATTGAAACCTCCCAAGGGGTGGGCGTGCACCAGTCGTCTTTGCCACAGGTTCATCAGGTACACTTACATGCCGATGGCACACTAGATGACACCCCACCCACTGGGTCTCACCCCATCGGCATGTAAGTGTACCTGATGAACCTGTGGCAAAGACGACTGGTGCACGCCCACCCCTTGGG
>RGUG01000358.1 GCA_010027915.1 bacterium
CCCGACACAATTCTCAAAAACGCAATTCGATCTCGGTGTTTAGGGTCAATGTTAGCGTGAATTTTAAATACAAATCCACTAAATGCTGATTCACCCGGCTCAATCAAGCGTTTGGTCGTTTCTCGCGACCGTGGCCCAGGCGCATGCACAATAAAGAAATCCAAAATTTCACGCACCCCAAAATTATTCAGGGCACTGCCAAAAAATACTGGGGTAATTGTCCCTGCCATATACAACTCTTGATCAAAGGACGGATATACACCCGTGACCAATTCGACATCATCTCGCAATTGAGCCGCTTCGAGCGGGCCTACCAACTGATCTAACCGTGGATCATCCAAGGATTTAATAACCACCGAATCCGGTGCGTCTTGTTTACTGTGGGGCTTAAACAATATGAGCCGCCTTTCAACAAAACTATAAACACCCTTAAATGATTTGCCACTACCAATCGGCCAACTTAAGGGGCATACTTTCATTCCGAGGCGATCTTCAATTTCGTCTAACAACTCAATAGGCGGCTTCCCATCCCGATCCATCTTGTTAATAAAGGTCATAATCGGCGTTTGCCGCATCCGACATACTTCGAGCAATTTATAAGTCTGCGACTCAACGCCCTTGGATGAATCAATCACCATCAAGGCACTATCAACCGCCGTTAAAGTTCGATAGGTATCTTCACAAAAATCTTGGTGCCCCGGGGTATCCAACAAATTAATCTTCGTATCGTTATAAATAAACCCCATAACCGACGTCGCAACCGAAATACCCCGTTGGCGTTCGATTTCCATAAAGTCGGAGGTGGCATGTCGACTGGCTTTCTTGGCCTTCACAGCGCCCGCCACCTGAATCGCCCCCCCAAATAACAATAACTTCTCGGTCAGCGTTGTCTTCCCCGCGTCAGGGTGACTGATAATGCCAAAGGTACGCCGCGCCAGTTGATCCGTGGTCATGCGAAAACCCCCAGGGACTTCAGGTCGGTGATAACCTGCTCGGGACTTTGGTACAAAATGCCTTTAATCCCAAACTGGTCGGCCGCGTCAATATTGGCAGTTAAATCATCAATAAAAATGGTTTGGGCCGGATCCAAATTATAATGGCCCAATAAGTGATGGTAGATCTCGGGCTCAGGCTTCATCATATTCACTTTGGCCGATACCACTTGAGCACGGGCTTGATTGAGCACCGGATACAATCGACACAACCGATCAAACGGACGGTCCTGAAAATTCGATAAAATATGAGTTTGATACTGCAACGAAACCTGGTCGAACAATGCCAACATATCGTGAATCGGATCCAGGTGATCAGGAAATTCCTCAACCAATTTGGGGATTTGGGCAATGGCTGTCTCTTATACACATCT
>RGUG01000359.1 GCA_010027915.1 bacterium
CAGTAGAGATTCAAGGTCGCGGCTCATGTCGGCATTCTAGCATTTCTTAGGGGCTGTCATAAATGCCAATAGCGTATCGATGGCTGACCGCGGCATGGTGAAAGTTCCCGAAAAAACAGCGTAGATGGGTTCATGGGAGGGGAAGCCAAATTTAAGTTTAAATCGGGTCAGTGAACGGGGGCGATAGAACCAGCTCGTGGCTAGTCTGGCCGTGGCGAAGAGGCACTGAATTGAGAACGAAGTCGGTTTGTTTGGTGAGGGCGTCAGTGGGCAAAGTCCCATTGTGACGTAAAGTGCCCCCCTCTGGTGGAGCTCTGTGATGGCATGATCCACCATGTGCTCAATGACGCCATTGGGAGCGGTGGGGGACCGAACCCATTGTTCGAGCAGCCATCCGTTTCGGAATGGAATCGGAGATGCGACCAAATACCCTTGAATTGTTCGATCTTGTTCGGCGATCCAAACGGGTCGTGTGTCGGGGTGTATCGCGATTTCCGGGTCAGTCATAAAATATAATTTAATGGGGGATTTTGTGTGTTGCCATTCGGCAAGACAGCGTTGAATAGGGGGCCCGTCTGACGGCGTTGCCCTGCGGACGATGATGCCTTTTCGGCGAGATCGTCCGATTTGATATCGGATGTCAGCGTTCTCGGTCTTAATCCTGGCCCACTGGTGTGGATCGACGACCGTTTGGAACCCAATTGGCACGCGGCAACGGCCGGAGAAGGGGGGCGCGATTTTCGCAAATTGTTCCGATGCGCCAAACCAGGTGACGCGGTCGAACTGGGATTCGAACTGAGTAACAATTTGGGGCCACTTAGTGGGTGGGCCAATGGGATCTCCAACTACAACTGCGCCGGTGCCAATTCGTCGATATCCTATCAGGGTGTCACCGTCGGTGTTGATCCAATGAGAGACTCCCGGATTAAACACCTGCCAACAGGTTGAGTTTGAACCCCAACGCGTTACGATCTCGACGGCGCGGGTTGAAATAGTTGTGCTCCGATTGAGCCTGCCAGGATCAAGCTTCCGCCGATAACCGTAGCTATCGAAATCGGTTCGCTCATAAAAATGGCGGCAATAATAATCGTGAAGATGACTTCGAGATACGACAATACGGCGGCATTTGTGGTGGGTAATTTTTTAAGTGCCGAATAAAAAAATATATACCCTCCTATTCCTACTACAATGGCCATTACGACACTGACGGCGGTGCGGGTCCATGGAAAAATTGGGGCCATGGTTAGCCCGATTGGCAAGAAAAATAACGCGCCGTGTCCACGTCCTTAAACTGGTCGAATGTTGGCCCTTTACCTACGAGAACCCACGGCTTGGACGAGAGATCAAACTCGTGTGACCAACGAGCAATATCCGGTAGTGC
>RGUG01000360.1 GCA_010027915.1 bacterium
GATCCGGCTTAGGGGATGCCAGGAGTTCTAAGGCTGGCACCCCAATATTTCCCCCAACTTGCACCGACCATCCTGCGCCACGCACGATATCGCCAACCCAGGTTGTTACGGTGGTTTTTCCATTAGAGCCCGTAATGGCGACGACAGGCGCAGGTGCTACCCGCATGAACAAACCGATATCCCCTAGCATCAGCACCCCACGGGCTTTCGCCGCTTGCAATGCCGGATCAGTCCCGGGGATCCCAGGGCTCACCACCAAGATTGTTGCCTCTGCAAAGGACGCATCGGTCCAAGGGCCATAAAGTATTTTTACATTGGGAAACTGCGCTTGAAATATGGCACTATCGGATGGCGCTGGACGCGCATCCACGCCATAGACACACGCACCTTGTGCGACTAAGTATGCGATAACCGCACGCCCAGTCACTCCCAATCCTACGACACAATAAACAACATCTTTCATCTATTAGCGTCCAATACAAGCCAATCCGAAAATAGCTAGCCATGCACTGAGGATCCACGCACGTACCGTGACTTGTTGCGCTGACCATCCACTGCATTCAAAGTGATGATGTAAGGGGGCCATTTTAAAAATCCGCCGTCCCTTGGTCATTTTGAAATATGTCACTTGTACCATGACAGACAGGGCCTCAATGACAAAGAGTCCGCCGATCAATAGCAATAAAATTTCTTGATGAAGCGCCATAGCCATGACCCCCATTCCACCGCCCAACGCCAATGCGGCCATATCTCCCATAAATATTTGCGCAGGTTGAGCATTGAACCAAAGAAACCCACATCCGATCCCTACCACGGCAGCAGAAAAAACGGTTAGCGCTTGCGCACCTGGGATATAGGGTATGCCCCAATGTAAGGACAGGCTTAAATCTCCACTGATATAACCGATGAATCCCAACACTCCGATCGCGATCATCACGGGCACGATGGCTAATCCATCGAGACCATCCGTGAGATTGACGGCATTACTACTCCCAATGATCACCAGGTAGGTTAACAATCCATAGCTAAGGTGGTCTAATGGAATAGCGATATGGCTGCCTTGCGGCCAAAAGAGTCCGGGGTCAACCGATAAATCTGGATGCCATCGGAAAGCAACCCAAATCATAGAAACAGCACAAAATTGCCAGAATAATTTCCAACGTCCTGGCAGTCCTCTCGCATTTTGATGGATTACTTTTTGGTAATCATCCCATCCGCCAATACATCCGAAAGTAATCACAATCCATAAAGTCATCCATAACCAGGGACTGCTCCAGTCCGCAAACAGGAGCGTTCCTATGACCAGTACGGGCAATAAAACGACCCCCCCCATGGTCGGCGTACCTGCCTTCGTATGGTGGTGGGCGGGTAAAACTTTATT
>RGUG01000037.1 GCA_010027915.1 bacterium
GTGTTTGGTGCAACCCAAAAAAAGCCAGGCCCCGTTGCCACTCAGAGAGCCCGCTGGCTTGAATACCGTCCACGAATCCTTCTTGTATCTGCAAGGCCAACGTACCACTGCGTAGGGATTGTTTGGGCAGATAAACACGGGTGGTCACATAGCCCAATGACAAATAGGCGTGGGTAATGGCCGCCGATAATTGGGTGATGTCATGGAGTGTGAGGGTCCGATTAAGATACCCCGACAGCAGTGTCGATCGGGTGTGAGGGGGCAGCAGGGTGACCCCATTCAGTTGAATGTCTCGAATCATAAAGCCTGGTAAGTCACCCTCGATCACGGCCGGTATATCGGGTGTGTCATACGGAATGGGGGGGGATTTTTTTTGATCGGCAGCCCGTTGGGTGTCATCAAAATACCGCCGGTTTTTTTCTTGTAAAATGAGTAGTTCTTTGGCATTTAATGCACGGGGAATGGCGTCTTTTTCGATGGTTTGGGCGAACAAGGCACCCGAAATGGCCACCCCCCCCATTAAAAAACAAAGCGGTGCCAGCTGGTGACAGAAGAGTAAAAGTCGGCATGAAAATCCCATGGGCAATTGGCCATTCTCTGACGTTAATAATCATTGGATATTAAAAAAATAATAGAAAAAGACCGTGCTGACAAGGGTAATAGCGGTGCGGTGGGGATGGGACGACGCTGGGCTCTATTTTGCCGGAGCGGTGTGGGTGAGGGAGCCTTGATGGGCAAGGCCCCCAGCGGCCTTGCTCAGGCGGGCATCATTTCTTGCATCAATAGGGTGACACCACCCGATTCCATCGGCTTTGAAAGGGGGTCCACTTCATGGTTTTAGCCCGAATCATGAACTGGTCGTTTTCCACCCCAAACTCCAGTACCCCATCCATCAAATACCCCACATTGTTCACCATCTGATCCGACACGGTGCCCTCTTCCAATACAAACAAGGTGGTCACACCACCCAATGCCAAAGCGGTTCGGGAAATTTGGGTTAAAAACCGTTGTACCATCGATAACTCAAAATGAATCAACAAGCTCGAAATGGAATCCACCACCCGACGACCACCCAGTTTGTGGTGAATGGTATGTCCAATGTCACCACTGGCATCGGCAATTAATCCGGCCAATTGACCCAAATCCAAGGAACCCGTCACGGCATAAGGTTCATCGTCAGGGGAGACAAAACTAGACCATGAGTACGCATCCACAAAGCGAATGAGATTTAACGATTCATAATCCAACATGGTATGGGGAAGGGTTCGTTGAATACTTTGCCGGATTTGTTTGGGGTTGTCATCCAATGCCAACCATAAACAGCGGTCCGATTTGGCCAATCCGGAGGCCATAAAACGCCGACAAAACAATGACTTGCCCGAGCCCAATGGCCCCAACAATAAGATATTGGAGGCCACCGGCAAGCCACCACCCAATGCCTCATCTAATAGGGGGACACCAGTGGATACCATGGGGATGGGGTCCGAGGTAGCCTCGATGACGTGGTCACGGGCGGCACGACGCAACAGCAAGGCCTTGGCCCTTGCTTTTAATTCGTCAACATTAAATGGTTTGGTAACAAAATCATCGGCCCCCCCTTCAAACCCAGTCAATTTGTTGTATTCGTCGCCCAAAGCCGAAATAATCATGATAGGGGTATCGGACAACTCGGGGTCTTGACGAACGTCTCGGCATACCTCAAAACCGGTTTTAAAGGGCATCATAATATCGGTGATAATCAGATCTGGTCGATGGAGTTTGGCTTGCTCAAGTGCCATGCGACCATCCGTGGCCGTAATAACGGTCATGCCCAGTTCCTCAAACAGCATGGCCGTTAGCATCAAGATATGAAGCTCATCATCGGCAACCAATACGGTGGTCACAGGGCTTGCCTTAAGACAATTCCCCGCCCCGTCATGATTTCAAATACCCATTCGGACAAATCGGTCCGGGTGCCACGCATTTTCTTCACCCGAATGGTGCGGGCATAATTAGAGCCCATTTTTTCGAGCTTTAAGACCAAAATACCCGAGGTGGCGAACTCCTCAATCCCATGGGTGCTCACTTTATGGCTACCAACCGGTGAATAAGAGGTCAGCAGGGTGGTACAGTCCCCCTGGCCTTCGATGGCATAAATCAAAGATCGAATGTAGTCCCCAATTTCTTTGATTTCAGACTCAATGAGCCGAAGGGGGGCCACTGGATCGACCACCAACCGAGTCACCGACTGGGTTTTGACATACCCCAACACCATGTCGACCATGTCAGTCATGGACAATGATGAGTTCGAATGGGTAGAAAAAGGCTGGGTTAAATCCACCATTTTTAATTGCCCACTTTGCAAATAAGGGGCCAATTCCCATCCCAAAGATAACGCATCTTGAATGACATGCTCGGCACGTTCATCAATTGATATATAAACCCCCAATTCACCGTTTTTGAGTCCCTCCAACAAAAATTGCAAGGTTAAAATGGTTTTGCCAACACCTGGTTCGCCGGCCACCAACACGGCACGGCCTTGGGGAAGGCCACCCCCCAAAAGGTGATCCACCCCTTCGATACCACTGGAGATTCGCTGCATCAGGCCATTAAACCACAGGCACCAAGAAAAGCTCAAACGCTCATAGGGCCTTCCCAAAGCCGGCCCGTTACGGACGTCTCGATCCACGAGGATAAAAAACAAGCCTACTTGACCGCCCTTTCATCCCCGATTAAAATCTGGCCCGAGAATGGCCCAGACTGCTAACGTGCAATGTGCCACTTTCTGTGTGTGATGTTGTTTGTCAGTCGTCATGGGGGAGTAGTTGGGGAGTATACAAAACGATGCGTACGGTTAGCGTGCGTTCTGTTGTGGGGTAACGGGGTGGGGACCATGAACCTGTCGCGACAGTCGGTGTGCAACGTGTGACCGTTCATGGCAAAATGAGGCCCATTTTCTCCACATCGTCCCTTTATCGTCTGGTCTGATCGTCGCAATGGATCCATGAGTTGTTGTTAAAGGAGTAACGTCAAGATGAAGCGCACATTTCAACCCAATAATAGGAAAAGAAAAAAAACCCACGGGTTTCGTATTCGGATGAGAAGCAAAGGGGGCCAACGGGTACTGAACGCCCGTCGTCGCAAAGGCCGTCAACGTATTTCGGCCTAACGTGGGCATGGATGACATGATCGAAGTCGATAATGGGCTTCCCAAATCCACCCGGATCACACAAAAAAGCCACTTTGATTATCTTTTTTCATCGGGGCGGCGTGCTGAAAATCTCATTGTCAGAATTCAATATGGGGCCCCTTACTTACATGGCCCCATGGTGGCATTTGTGGCCACTAAACGGCAGGGTAATGCCCCGCAACGGAATTTATCCAAACGGTTATTAAGAGAATTGTATCGGTTGCATGATCAGAAACCCCCCGTTGACATGGTCCTAATCGCCAAACCGGCCCTCTTAAAATGCTCCTTTTCAAAATTAAAAACCGAGTTTTCAAGCCTCATGGAAACCATTGCCCAGACCCTTCATGAGTGGGATCACACACCCCGTCATTCGACCATAACGGCACACGAGACCGTCCTCGATGAACAGGCGGAATGACCCAATGAGTCGCCTGGTATCCCATGCGGTGGTGGGTTGCATTCGGTTGTATCAGCGGGTGATCTCCCCATGGCTGGGACCGGTGTGTCGTCATGATCCCAGTTGCTCAGAGTATGCGATACAGTCCATCACCACCCATGGGGTGCTCAAAGGCGGGTTGTCAGCTGTGGGTCGTCTTGGTACTTGTCATCCTTTTCATTCGGGCCATATTGACTCATAAGGAGTGTTGTTCATGCTAGATCTCATTCGCCACCCATTTGATGCCCTCATCCATGGGTTGATGTTACCGTTTTTGTCGCTGTGTTACACCACGGTATATCCCAATTATGGGGTGGCCATTGTGTTGTTAACCCTGATGATCAAGTTACTTTTTTTTCCGCTAACCCAACGCCAATTTAAGGCCATGAAAATCACGCAAAAATTGCAACCCGAAATGAAACGGTTGCAAGAAACCCATAAAGATGATCCCAAAACCCTTCAGAAAGAGATGATGGCACTATGGAAGACCCACAACGCCAACCCGTTTAGTGGTTGTTTGCCATTGGTCATTCAATTGCCCTTCTTTTTTGCCATTTACAGTGCCATTTCAAGTCCCGCATTTAAAGCCATGATCGGAGCGCAAGGGGTCAATCCGGGTCTCACCTCTTTTTGGTTGACGAATTTATCCCAACCCGATCCGTATTTTATTTTACCCATCGCCATTGTGGTGCTTACCTGGTTGTCTCAGCGACAAATGCCCATGGACCCCAATCAAAAACTACTCATGAGTATCCTCCCCTTGATGATGGGGATGATTTCGTTTAAGTTGCCGGCCGGGGTGCTCATTTATTGGGTGACCCAACAAGGCATTTCAACCTTGCAGCAATGGTGGTTGTTGCGTGAGTCGGGTGTCAGCCCATCATCGGCGGCGGGTTCCCAAGATGAGGTGGTCATTACCGTTAAACCCAAGCGAAAGGGGAAAAAAGCATCATGATTAAACAATTGTTGTCATGGTTTAAAAAGCCAGGGGGACAACCCGAGGTGTCATCCGCTCGTCAGGGAACACCGGGGCAGGTCGCCGAAACCTATATTCAGACCCTATTGAATCATTCATTTGGTGGGGCTGTGACGGCCCATGTCCCCGATGAGCATACCATTCAGTTATCCATTATCAATGCGGCGGACCCCTCCCGACTGATTGGCAAAGAAGGGGCCACCATTGAATCGATTCAGTTGTTAACCAAGGCCTTGTTAAACCGTACCTACAAGCGGGGGTTTCGGGTTACCATTGATGTGGGAGAGTGCAACCCCAATCGTGAGGCCGTCTTATTGGCCCACATTGACAAAGCCATTGAGGCAATGGGTACCGATGGGGTCTATCATTTCCCTAAAATGACCGCCATTGACCGTCGGTTTATCCATGTCCAATTTGAGCAACACCCCTTGTATGTGAGTCAATCGGAAGGTGCGGGGTCCCAGCGCCACGTGGTATTGCGTCAACGAACGGGTTCATGACGGATACCATTGCGGCCATTGCCACTCCCTTGGGTCGGGGTGGTATTGGGGTGATTCGGGTATCGGGCCCAGATGCACTCCCCATCGTGATGCGGCTCATTAACCGCCCACATTTGACCCCCTCCCGCATGACACTGGTCACCGTATCGGATCCCGACACCGGCATGCCATTGGATCGGGGGTATGTGGTCTGGTTTAAGCCCCCTTATTCGTTTACCGGGGAATCGGTCGTCGAATTGCAACTGCACGGCACCCCTTATGGCTTGTCTCGCTTATTGGCCCTATTAGGAAAAGAGGGGGCCCGTATGGCCACCGCCGGCGAATTTACAAAGCGGGCTTTTTTAAATGGCAAGCTCGATTTAACCCAGGCCGAGTCGATTTTAACCTTGATTGATGCCCAATCGGATCGGGCCCACGCCGTGGCCATGGGGCATCACCAGGGCAAGTTATATGCCCGCATTCAACGCATGCGCCAGGCCCTGATGGGTGTCTTGGAACACATTGAAGCCAGTTTGGATTTTCCGGACGAAGTACCCCCCATTGATCAAGTGACCACCCTCGGTTTGTTGCACCCTTTGTGTGATGAGATGGATCAGGTGATCGCCCTTGGCAATTGGGGCAAATGGGTACATGGGGGCATTCGATGTGTGTTGGTCGGCAAACCGAATGTGGGGAAATCGTCGTTGCTCAATGCCATCTCAGGCGAAAACCGGGCCATGGTATCCGCCCAACCGGGCACCACCCGGGATTATGTGCAAGTCACGACCCAATTAAATGGCTTTTTAGTGGAGTGGACGGATACGGCGGGTATTCGTTCCACCGACCAGGCCTTAGAAGCCGATGGCATCGAACGAAGTATCGCCCAATTGGGGTCGGCGGATGTGGTGCTGTGGGTCTGCGACCAGTCGACCCCCTTGACCGATGAGGATTGGGCGGTGGCCCACCTGATTCCCCCAGACAAGCCGGTGATGGTGGTGCGTAACAAGGCGGATCAGTGGCCCCACCCACACCCCCCATTACCCCAAGACTGGCCCTGTTACGAGGTGAGTGCCCAAACGGGGGACGGCATCGAAGGGTTAATGGCGGGCATTGTGGCACGTATCATGCACGATTTACCGGCCAATGAACTGGATGTGTTATGCAATGCCAGGCAATTGGCGGCCCTTCATGTGGCCCGTGAGGCTTTGCGGGCTTTGTGCCAGCAATTGGGTCAGGTGCCGGATGATATGGTCACCGTCGACCTTCGTCGGGCCATTTTAAAATTGGGTGAAATGACGGGGGATACCTTGAGCGAAACGGTGTTAGACGGTATTTTTTCTCGGTTTTGTATCGGTAAATAGACCCCCCCATGGTGCGATGGGGGACACGCCGACTCAACGGTTTAACTCCCGTCAAAATGGGAATAGCCGCAACTATGAGTATGCGATGGACAATGATGGGTATCATGGGGTTCTTCATGATGGGTTGCACCGTGAGCATGGCCTTTCATGCCACCTGGGACGTCAACCCAGACCCGTTGCCATCACTATCCAATGGGATTTCGGGCCATCCCATTGCCACCCTGACTATTCGGACGGGGACGGATCAATCATTTGCCATTCAAGTGTCATCGGGATTGGGTCGTTATTTGATTCGTGAGGGAGACGATGCAGGCCGTGATGGCGACCTGGCCCCTTACACCATCCGACTCATCCCGATGGGAGAACGCCCCTTTACCCACCAAACCCCTATGGCGGACCGCTGGGTGAGCCTGGAATCACCCGTAGAATGGGTATTTTCCCCCACGGGTGACGCCAATCAAATCCCCATGCGGTTGGCCCTTCTTTTATCCAGTCCCCCGAACCCATCATTGTTTCGGGGGCAATTCAGGGCCAATATTAGCATTAATGTGACCGAGATGATTTAAACCGACTGCAATTTAAGTCGTCGCACCCGCTCTTCTACGGGTGGGTGGGTACTAAACAAGGACAAGAGGCCACCCCCCCCACGGGCCGATAGGGGAGACATGATATACAAATGTGCCAAGGCCGGATTGCCCGGTTCGGGCAGGACGGTTTCCATTCGATCGTGAATACGCAACAGGGCAGAGGCCAAATCCATCGGGTTGCCATGAATGCGTCCCCCGGCCTCATCGGCCACATACTCACGAGACCGTGAAATGGCCATTTGAATCAGGGTCGCAGCAATAGGGGCAATCAGCACCGTTAACAGCCCGCTGGCCATACCCCCTTCTCCCTCGTTTTCGCTACGACGCCCCCCAAATATCATGGCCCATTGGGCCATATTGGCCAGCATCGATACCGCACCGGCCAAACAAGCCGAAATGGTGCTAATGAGTGTGTCATAATGCTTGATGTGGGCCAATTCGTGGGCGGCCACGCCGGATAATTCGGCGGGCGTTAACAGGTTGAGAATGCCTTGGGTAAAGGCCACAGCGGAGTGAGAAGGGCTACGACCGGTGGCAAAGGCATTGGGCGTGTAATCCGGGATAATATAAACCTTGGGTACGGGTAGGTCGGCATTGGCGGCCAAACGGGTGACCATGGCCAATAACTCAGGATGGGTGTCGGAAGTGGCCAAGGTGGCCCGTTGCATTTTAAGGACAATACGATCCGAAAACCAATACATCACCCCATTCATGCCACATGCTATCACCAAGGCCATTACCATGCCCGATTGGCCACCCAGTGCCTGGCCGATCGTGACAAATAGACCGGTCATTAACGCCAATAACACAGTGGTTTTAATTGAATTTCCCATACTACCCTCCATCGTGAGATGCCACAGATCCGTGGCGTTTGGGTTACGACGCGGGAAATAGTAGCACAATGATGCCTTACGTGCTAATCACCCTGTGGTTAAGTAGGCATCGGCATCAAGGGCTGCCATACACCCTGAACCGGCGGCGGTGATGGCCTGACGGTAGCGATGGTCTTGCACATCCCCACACGCAAAGACCCCCGGCACATTGGTTAAGGTTCGCCCAGGGATCGTTCGTATGTAGCCCATATCGTCACAATCCAGCTGACCATTTAAAAACGATGTATTGGGCACGTGCCCGATGGCATAAAACAACCCCGATGCTGGAATAACGGTTTGCTGTCCCCGTTGAGACAAGGTCACCGATTCGAGCCGATTCTCCCCATTGGCTTCGATCACCTCGGATTCCCAGGCCACCGTGATCTGGGGATGGTTCAACACCCGTTCTTGCATCACTTTGGAGGCCCTCAACTGGTTTTTTCGTACCACCAAGGTCACATGCGAGGCGTATTTCATTAAAAACGTGGCCTCTTCGCAGGCACTATCACCACCCCCCACCACCACCAAGGGTTTCTGACGAAACATGGGCAGGGCCCCATCACACACCGCACAGGCCGAAATACCTTTTTGCCATAGCCGGTCTTCACCCGTTACGCCCAATCGCTTGGCGGTTGCACCCGTTGACACAATCACGCTGCGGGTGGACACCGTGCGATAAGGGGTGGTCACCACAAAAGGCGTCACGGATAGGTCCACCTCGGTCACCGTTTCGGTCAGGATGCGGGTGCCACAGGCTTCGGATTGTTCCCGCATGGCCAGCATCAACTCAGGGCCCCCAATGCCCTTGGGAAAACCCGGAAAGTTCTCAACGTCTGTGGTGGTGGTTAACTGCCCGCCCCTCAAACAACAACGGGCGGTGTTGGGCACGGGCCGCATAAATGGCGGCGGTGTGGGCCGCAGGTCCTGATCCGATAATGACGATGGATTCACTCATCATAACACTCCTTGTTTTGTTTATAACCCAGCATAATCAACACCTGAATCGGAGGTCGGCGTGGCCGACGGACCAGCCGATGCAGGGACATCCATATTACCAGAGGCCATGCCATCTTCCGGTAACCGATCGGGAATATGACCTGCCCGCTCAAACTCAGTGGCAGGCACGTCCTTGAGGGCTTCTTTCATAAACGCACGCCACATCAACGCTGGAATACCGCCACCGGTTACCTTGTTCATGGGTTTGTTGTTGTCATTGCCCACCCAGGTGGCCGTGACCAATTGCGGGGTAAACCCAATAAACCAGGCATCCTTATAATCCGACGTGGTACCGGTTTTCCCTGCCACGGGACGGGGTAAATTGGCATTTTGACCGGTACCATATCGCACCGCCCCTTTGAGCATGTCCA
>RGUG01000361.1 GCA_010027915.1 bacterium
AACGGGGTGATTTGGTGAAGGTTTATGAAGGGTATCATTCAGAAATAAAGGGTTACATTCGTTACCCAGGTTCATATGATTACCATAAATCAGAAATGATTCCACGGGATTCCTGTGGTGTGGTATTGGAACGTGGGATTGATGATGATGAATTTCTGAGGGTATTGGTGGGTGATAAAACACTGTGGTTTTGGAGCGGTGATTGGTGTAAAATTTCCTGATGCCATGTTAGTTTGTGGATATGGAACCGAAATGCGGTGATCTGGTGATCATCAAGTCTTGCACACACGCATTCACGGATGGGTGGCGGCCCGGAAAATTCTTGCTTCGTGTGGTTGCCTCAATGAAAAAGTTGCTGTCAGCGCTGATAGGTCTCGTCTGCCTGTCTGTGTGCCTCATCGAGGCGCCCCCACCTGTTGCTTCAGCGAAAGTCGAATCTGCTGCGACAGTTCAGATAAATGATAGCGGAATTCCGGATTCTTTTTCTCGGGCTCGATGTATGCCGGGAGCTCGGTTGCTTCTGATCGGTGATTCTTTGGCAGTGGGCATGAAGTCAGAATTCGAGAGGTTGGCGCTCGCCAACGGTTATGTTCCGTTCGTCCACGCTGTGGTCGGCACCAACACCCACACGTGGGTGGGATGGTTCAAGAAGGACGTGGAGGATGACAGACCCGATTTGGTCTTCGTCTCCCTGGGAACCAACGACACCGGATTTCCTGAGGCGACGATTCGAGACAGGCGAGGTGACTATTCTGAGATCGTCAAGGTGGGATCAGATGCGGGGGCTCGAGTCCTGTGGATTGGCCTTCCAAAATTGACGAACAAGAAGCTTTGTCCGCATGCCGACCTCGTCAAAGAGCTTATCGCAAACAGCGTCACTGATTATTTTGAGTCGGACAAATTGAACTTCCCCCAACCGGATGGGATTCACACATCACCCCAGGGCTACATCTTGTGGATGGATGCGGTGTGGGAGTGGACTGTCAACAAAGAGATCATCGTGGGTTTTAATCGATGAAGAGAGGTGATATGGTGAGAATTACAGTTTCACCACACATCTTTCTATACCCATTTTGGGGATCCAAAGATCTTGGTTTTCCAAGGGAATGTGGAAGATTTTGGGAGGATGAAATTGGATTAATCCTGGATTCCTACCTTCCCCAAGGTGGAAATGGTGCCCAGGTTCTCACCTCCCGTGGAAGTGTTGGTTGGGTGAATGTATATTTCATCAAGACACTATGAAGAGGGGTGATCTCATAAAACCGCGGGGTTCACCATCAATTCCATTGGATCTCATCACCCATGATGAGAGATGGATTCCATTCAATCAAGGTGAAATTGGAATCATATTGGAAACATTCCCACATTCCCATTCCCTCAC
>RGUG01000362.1 GCA_010027915.1 bacterium
ACGTTACCATTTCACCTGTACGTTTTGACATCCGGACCGGCTGTCCCGCTTTTAAAAGGGTCACCAACTGACCAATGATGACCTTAAAGCGATCATCGGCTGCCCAATCAGCCCCCCCCAATGCCTCGACCATCGCGCGAACCCGGGAGACATAGCCATGATGATCCGCCCCCCAAATATTGATCATCAGATCGCCCGCCCGTCCCAGTTTATTAAAGTGATACGCACAGTCCACTGCGAAGTAAGTGTATGCACCGTCATTTTTGACAAGAACCCGATCTTTATCATCGCCGAAGTCCGTTGATCTAAACCAAATGGCGTTGTCAGCGTCATACACGGTTCCCACATCGCGTAGTCGTTGGATGGCCTGCGCTACCGCACCCGCAGCGTGGAGGGTCTGTTCTGAAAACCATCGATCAAAATGGACGCCAATACGGCCCAATGTCGCCTCGTGAGCAGACCGCATCGCCTCTACCGGGTCCTTAGCGTCAACCAAGTCTTTAATATAGCCCCCATGATACCCCCCTTCCGGTACGGGATTACCCTCCCGGACGGCCGTAACACTGTCTCGAAACAATTGGATTTGATTACCCGCGTCATTCACATAAAATTCGCTCGTCACCTGATGTCCGACCCTGGACAATATCTGATGCAAACAACTTCCGATCACAGCCCATCTGCCATGGCCTATGTGCAAGGGCCCTGTCGGATTCGCCGAGACGTATTCCAACAAAATACGTTTAGGTGTGGGGGTTGCGGCCACGACATCCGGAGACCACTGGATGGATTTGGCCCAAATCCAGTCGTCTGACAATTTAATATTTACAAATCCATTTAGTGGCGCACAGACCATGCCCCGGAATAGATCATGGGATTTAGCCGCCTCACAAAGGTTATCCGCGATAACCATAGGAGGGCGACGCAGTGTTTTCGTTAAACTAAACGCAACATTTGTCGCAAAATCACCGTAGCTGGGATTTTTAGGCATTTCGATCGCCGGCAAGACACATTCAATATCGAAGGTATCCTTAACTAAACATGCGACTGCATCAGACAACTGTTGTCGAATCATAACGTCCTCATTTCATAATCTCTGCGATGGGCGGGGTTTTAGCAATTAATGCAATTACCTCCGCACGGGTAATTGGAAATAGCGGCAGATAAAATGGCGCTGGTGAAATCAATTTGTGATCCAACGCCGCCTGAACATACGGCGCCACCCATGCCTTCGAATTAACATCGCGGAACGGCAAATGCACATCCATCGATCCTGTCGGTTCAATCCCGCTAATTCTTTCAACCATAACCAATGCCTCAATCTTAGTTAACAATCGATCGGGATATACTTGCCCTGACCTATCTGGTACAAAAATACCAGCTG
>RGUG01000363.1 GCA_010027915.1 bacterium
CCGGGATATGGTTGGCCACGGAACCGGTGAACCCCTCCGTACGGGTGAGTCGGGAGCGGGTGCAATCAAAGCAAGGGGATGGGTTTCCATTTGAGGTGGCCCAAGCGGGGATTGCGACGGACTTGCCCCATTGGAAGCAGGTCACCTTTCGATTGGGGCCCCAGGTATCGGCGATGGTTCAACAGTCCCGTTGGGAACGGACCATGGTCACATTTGACGGGGCGGGACATATTCAACGCATGACACCCCGTGCCAATTGGCCCAAGTGGATTCATACGGGGGAGTGGGCGGGACAAGTGGGGGCCATTGGGTCGTTGGGGACAGCAGGCTCTGTGTTGGGGTTATGGTTTACGGGGAGTGTGTTGGTATGGTCAATGTGGAGGAAAAAACGATGATGGTGGGATTGTTTGTCAAGGGTGGCCCGATTATGTGGCCCCTGTTATTGGTGTCAGTGGTGGCAGTAGCGGTGACCATTGAGCGGGTGGTGTTTTTGGTCAGGGAAGCCCGTCGACGGCAATCTCATGTGGTGGCCGAGATGTTGGCCCACGTGTCAAACGGCCAGAGAGACACTGCCTTACGGGTGGGTGAGGCCAGCACCGATGTCATTGCCCGCATTTTAACCGAGGGATTGCGTCATTCCAATGGGTTATTGGCCCATGCCTTGATGATGGCTGCCAACCGTGAATTAAGGCGATATAGTCGGGGTGTCACCATTTTGGATACCATTATCACATTGGCCCCATTGTTGGGGTTGTTTGGTACGGTAACGGGCATGATTGGGGCCTTTGGGTTGTTGGGACACGGTGGCTTGGATGCCCCCACTGCCATTACGGGAGGGATTGCAGAGGCCTTGATTGCCACGGCGTTTGGGTTGGTTATTGCGATGGTCGCCTTGTTACCTTTTAATTATTTAAACGGTGAAATCGAGGCGGTTCGTCACGAAATAGAGCAAGCGGCCACCCAATTAGAGGTGTTGAGTCATCCATCATGAAACTGAGTGGGTATCAACGCAAACGGGCACGCATTGAAATCATTCCGTTGATTGACATTGTCTTTTTTTTATTGGCCACCTTTGTGATGGTATCACTGTCCATGGTGCCCAACCGTGGGGTGTCGGTATCCTTGCCAGTGGCCGTATCAGGTGAGGCATTGCCCATGACCCCGGTAACCATTAGCGTCGGGGTGACAGGCGATGTGTACTGGAATGATGACCACGTGACGGTAGACGAACTGAGGGATCGGTTGAGCCAGTTGCAAGCCCGTCAGCCCCACGTGGGGGTCATTATTCAGGGTGACAAAGCGTCCCCATTGGCCCATACGATGGCGGTATTGGATTGTGTGAGGCAGCAGGGGATACGGCAGGTATCCATTCGGACCCGC
>RGUG01000364.1 GCA_010027915.1 bacterium
AGGTTGTTCTCAACTTAACTTTTTTGATCCTATGGAGTCACTTTTACAGAAAATTTGTTGCATAACCCTAATGACAGCAGGCGCAGTGTTGATTTCATTATCCCCGCTCACGTTTGGAGCAACCCTAATTCCGGGCCTATGCTTGTTAATCCCCGGCACAATCGCGAGCGGCGTATTAAACAACATTTGACCGCGAAAATTCAGGCCCCGCAACGGCGATATCGGAATCGACAGAGACAATCTGACCGCCGAACAATGTGCCAAAATGATTCAAAAAATCAGAGAAGAAAAACTAAAAATAAAGACATTTAAAGCCGCTCATTTAAAGTCGTCCAAGTGGACCAAGACACAACGGGTATTGGCAAAAATAACGGCTGTTCTTCCGTTTGGCCAACGGAGAGCCACCCGTTGGCTTCACCGCATAACCCAACAGGAACTCTCAAATTCAATGCCGTCCTTAGCGTTGCACAAGGACACCCTATTTGCGGATCTAGATCCAGCCGTGACACCAACAGAGATATCCGAAGTGATCACAACTCACCTAAAATCACTTCGGTATCAGCAATATGCATTAACGGACTATTATTGGGCGCTAAAACGGGTTCCAATCTCAAACTGAAGCGAACGGCACCCCCGATTCAATGCCACGGACATTGGCAGTTGGTTACCAAGATCACCCCACAGCTGTCGCGGCCCAGGGCTTGAAAACACGTCGGATTTTGACCAGATTTCCCGGCGTGACTCGAAAAATTTATACGCGGGGGAATCCAATTCGACCAACGCTTTTTTGATGACCATATGATCGCCGCCACTACGACGTTCAGTTGCAATTAGTCCAGTTAACGGAATTGCGACTCCTTTACCACCCGAGTCGATTTGAGACACACCAGCCATCGCACCCGAAACGCCACGAAGGGTCATCGCACCCGCAACTAATCCCAAATTAAACGTATAAATGGCATCAAATCGAGTCGGTGCCCCGCATCGGCCTTCGTATCCAAAAAAATGATTCAACGGGGCAAATTTTACCGATGAATTTAGCTCAGCCACACGGCGACGGGTCAATTCGATAAACAATTCTTCGGATGGGATTTGAGACACTTGCAAATTGCCATGGGAGTCGCGATCCATCAACAACTTGGTCTGCACCGATTCGGGTAGCATGGCCAATACAGCCGCCAACTCGCCCGACAATCCTGTCTGAAGTAAGGCCACACGTTGGGCCAATGACAACCCATCCAGCTCGGATTGACGCGATGCCACAAATTCATTTAACGATCGAATCAACGCCTTAATTTCAGGAATAAATTCAATAACCCCTTCCGGAATTAACACCACTCCATGATTAATACCTCGGCTAGCACGATCCACAACCACGGT
>RGUG01000365.1 GCA_010027915.1 bacterium
GGTGCCCATGGGGTAGGGTTGGGACAGAAAATGATCGGCAGAGGGGCAGGTATCAACCTGAAACACCGATTGGATTCTCTCCAACCAATCGTCAGACTCAAAGAAAGTGGTCTGATAAACCCCACGGTGGGTGGGATAGATGGTAATGCCGTCGTTTTGGGCTGATGCGACAAACGCCAATGTGTAGTCCGATTCGGCATCCACCACCCCTTGTTGCTGACGGGCCCAGGCTTGGTAGTGAAGGGCCGTGGTATAGCGGTGGTGACCGTCGGCAATTACCACCGGTCGTGGCGTCATGATGCCCATGATGGTTTGGATGCCCTGTTTGGACTTCACCACCCATAATTCATACCGACCACTGGGGGTGTCGGCATTCATGTCGGGATCCACTTGGGTTAGCTGGTCCAAACAGTGGTCTAACCCGTGGTCGGGGTCATCAACCAAGGTGTAAATCGGGCTAAGGTTTGTTTGACAGTGATGGGTGAGTGTTAATCGGTCTTGAATGGGGCCCGGCATGGTGTTTTCGTGGGGAATGACTTGCCTGGCATCAAAGGGGTGTAGTTGCAATGCCCCGATCACACCTGTTAATTGTTTTTGAGACCCATTGGGTAATGCATAGGTGTGGCGGTACACATAAAACGAGGGCACTGAATCGCGCTGTAATACCCCCGACTGCAACCATTCGCTTAACTGCTGGTGGGCACGGGTATACACGGTTTCATGGGGCGGGATATGGGGGTCGGTTTTGCCATAATCAATGCGGATAATATTGTGGGGGTGTTGCTGATAAAGGGCATCTTGTTCTTGACTTGAAATCACATCGTAAGGGGGGGATAGCTGTGACCCAAGCGTGGGGGTTGGGGCAAATCGAATACCAGTAAACGGTTTAAATATTACCATAATGTATTCAGTCTACCCAATTGAAGCTGAGATTAGCAAGGGTGGGGGCGATGTCATGAGGGTAACCTGTCACAGGATGCCGGTTTTATCTCCGCCCCCACAGGCGACTGCCTAATCCAAAAGAATGAAGGGTCGTTGATGGCCAAATATCGTGTGCATGCCGCTTTGCTATGCTTGGTTGCTTGTGTTTGGAGGCAAGGGTACATCAAGAAACGACATCTTAAGTAAGGGGATAGGGAAGGGGTAACAACAGGGTGGTGTTGCGTGTCATTCTGGATAATTGGTTGGCGGCTGATGCACACGGTGTGCGGTTTTTTATGAATACTGCGTGTCTTGCACGGCGATTGAGATGAGCCGCATTTGTTACGTGCAACGTATGGTCCCAGCCCTAGGATGCAACCTTGACCTAATCATGGGAGGTATTGCGTCTTGGCCTGCTATTGGGGAGGCCATCAGCTCGTGAAACGGAGGGTGTGACGC
>RGUG01000366.1 GCA_010027915.1 bacterium
GCATGCCAACATTGGCATCAGTTTTCCTGGAAGTTCAGAAAAGCCTGGCATTCCCGTGTATCAAGACGGACAATTAACCCACACCCTTCGTGGTGATAAGGCGGAAGATGCCTTCTTTGAGCTACTCGAAACGTACGTGAGCCAACGCTATCAACCCTGTTCAGGGTAGGCCGCATCTGAGGGGATTCCCTGAACCCGTTGATGATCGGGGGATTCGGGGGATGTTGGCACTTGAGCGGCTCTTTTTCGGTTTTCTTTTTCCTCCCATTCATCCAGCATGGCATTGATACTAACCTGAATGACCTGCCGAGGATCAAGGGGGGCGGTGATAGATTGAAACGTTTGGATAGGGGATGGGGTACTAAAATCACCCAATGAAGCTTGAGCCGGCAGCGGCTGAGAATAGAAATTGCGCTTTCCTGCCCCTGATTGATTAGACGATTCTTCTGGCTTGACAGAAGACCCAGCAGCAGACAATCCAGGAATGCCCCGTGGCCTTGGGGACGAAGGGGGTGTGAACATGGCATCTCCTCAAATACTTAAAATAAAAGTAGGGGTTAAGTATTCCAAAATATAAGGAGACATCAATTAATATGCCAACTAGAAAAAAAAGAGGATAGGTCCACCAGTGCTACTCAAATACAGGTGATGACCAGTCAAGGCCAGCTAAAAAGCCACACGACCACCTACGATTGTGTCATCAAAATACGAAAAAATAGACAAAAGGTGAGGGGGGCATCACATGCAAAATGATAGTCAAAACAAACAAAAATGAAAAAAGGTTGGGCGTTAATGACCCGTTGATTTAACAGGGGCTAGGTTGAGTAAACCATAAAAAATGATCAGGTTGCAAACGAGCTCCCACAGGAGCATGTTTTTTTAATGTTGGGATTATGAAGGGCAAAACCGGACCCTGTTAAGGCTTCGGTATAGTCAAGGGTGGACCCTGTCACAAACAGATAACTGACTTTATCAATCATAACGGTGGCCCCGTCCGATTCAAAGATGCGATCCCCATTGTCGATCGATGCTTGAATGGGCGCCATCTTCATGACGTAAGACTTGCCTGAGCACCCATCTTTGACCACCGCAATATGCAGCCCATATTCTTGCGGGTTTTGTTGGTCTTTTTCTAAAAATAACTTGATTTTAGAGGCCGCCACGGGGGTAATCAGAATCCCCGTGGTGACCGGTGGAAGAGGGGAGGAACCGTTGCTTGGAACAAACACTTTTTTGACGTCGCCACAATCTGACATGATTAGGACCTCCTTAGGCGATGGTAATGCCGGGGTGTAAGTATACATCTTGGATGGCATGAAGCAACGCAATACCATCTGCCATGGGTTTCTGAAATGCCTTGCGTCCTGAAATCAACCCCA
>RGUG01000367.1 GCA_010027915.1 bacterium
TGGCGACGGGGGCGGGGTGGCAATAGCAGCACGCTGGCAAGTCGTGCTTACGACCTCCATTTTTGACGGTGAACAACAAGAGGCCATGGTCGTGGAAGTAGCAGGTATATCAAAAGACGAACGACGTGGCGTTGAAACCAAAAGAAACCCCTCCCCTGAGATGGCGATGAATGAAGATAGATGAAGTGAATAATGAGAGGCCAATACTATATCTTGCGGCCCCTCAAAATGCAAGCAGGGGGGTGAAGCGGGCGTTAACGGGTCATCCGAATATAGGAATGGGTGTTATGTGGATCTGACGGATCCACGATGCAGCCCGATAACCCCAATGGGTCACACCAGCCCAATAAATCGGATGGGTTCCTAAAAATAAGCTCCCATCCACCCAATAACTCGTAATACGCCCGGTGGTATTCATGCTGCCGGTTGACATTGCTGACCCACAGCACACCGGATGGGGCGAGGGTGGCGGACAATTGACGAATTAACTGGGTGGCCCATCGATCGGACAAATAATCAAACAGCCCCATGGCATACACCAGGGTGGGGGCATGAGAAAAAGGAAGGGGGTGATGAAGAATGCGTCGAATATCTTGGTGAATGGTTCGGATGGAGACCAACGAACGGTGGGTATCCGAGAGGGTGCCCACCCACTGATGAATGGCCGCCAAGGCCCGTGTATCCATGTCCACAAACGTGACCATCAGGGGCCGGGTGATGTGTCCCTCACGCAACAATTCTTCCCATTCACGGGCACGACCGGATCCCACACTGACCACATGTGGGTGCTCAGTATGCGCCAGGTGTTCGCGTATAATCGACGACATGGTGGTTTTTCTCAGGCAGGTGGAATAGGCAATCGGGATGCTGGTGGTATAGTCATTTAATAACAAGTCATAGGAGGATTGCCCCAACCAGGCGTCGGCATAATCATACAAGTAATCAATGGCTTGAAAGTCGCCCGCATACCCAAAGGGTTGGGTCATGATATGGCGGTTGATTTCAGCGTCAATCAGGCCGGTTTCTTTGGCCATGGCGTGCAACGCCTGGGCAATGGGGCGTTGGTGGTCGGGTGCCAAGCGACAATAAGCATGCCACAACCGTTCAAACCCTTGATCCAACTCACGACACACCCCCTCTGACGTGGTGAGATGGGCCGCCACACGGGCTTTCCATGAGGGCACTTGGCGATCCCAGCTATCACGGTCATGTTTGAGTTGTTGTAGCCCATCAAAAAGGGTCATCACCGCGTCCCAACACCCGTCCACAGAGGGTGACGAATGCTCAGAAAAAGCGGCACGTGCGGATGACGAAAGCGACAGTGGAGACGAGATGACGGCGGACAAGGGCCGGGCACCCTCTTCAATCGCCAAGGGCTC
>RGUG01000368.1 GCA_010027915.1 bacterium
AAATCCGCAATGATAGGATACGTCACCCCTTGAATCCCCCCTTTGGCTTTGGGCGTAGATAGCCAGGCCAAATGTGAAAACCACGAATCGGTTGAACAGGCGATCACTTGGGTATTGCGTGCTTCAAATTGAGGCAGTGCCGCTTGAAACGCATGGAGTTCAGTGGGACAAACAAAGGTAAAATCAAAGGGATAAAAGAACAAAACAACATATTTGCCATGAAAATCGGCCAGTTCAAATGAGTCCACCACTTCATTGCCGTTGATGACGGCTTTGGCATTAAAATTAGGGGCGGGTTTACCTACTAACACTCCCATAGTACTCCTCCTTGAATTGTAAGGTCGACACCAATCGCCATGTATGATGAGGGGAAAAAGGGGTTTAAATACCTTGTAACACCCCCAAAACACGTCGCCATTCTAACAGTGTTTTGGCACCATGGCCACTCCCTGACAATGGGTGACGGGTTGGTGATGTGGGGTGGCCTTTGTGCCTGTATGTCAGTTGCCACGATGCTATTCCCTCCCACAACCTGAGACGGGAGGGAAGGTCGATTGATCAGTGAGTGGCATCATTTGTTGGGAAACCGCTTGACATGGCACGAACCGCTTCGGCGAGACCTCGTGGTTGGCATGCCGTGATCGCTGGGTATTCTTTGCCCCCTTGGTGATGGTTGGTTCACTCACCTCTGGTATATCAGATCGGATGTTGGTGTATACTGCACGGCATGACACGCGTGTATTTGGATTGGAATGCCACGACCCCCCTTCATCCCCATATTGCCGATCGAATGAGCGGGTTGTGGCAACAGTATGCCAATCCTTCTAGTGCCCATTATGAGGGACGCAGTGTCCGGGTGGCCATCGAAACTGCCCGCACGGCCTTATCTGACTTAACCGGGTTTCCCCGGGAAGGCATTTGGTTTGGGGGGTCAGGGTCTGAACTGAATACCCAGTGGCTGTATTCCTTGGGTGTGATGGCCCAGTCCACGACCGACCCGATTCACCTGATTGTGTCGGCCATCGAACATCCGTGTGTACAGCGGGCGGCCCAATGGGTACGATCGATGGGGGTTCAGGTGAGTGAGTGTCCTGTCGATTCGTTTGGCATCCTTGACATGGCCGCATTGGCCGAATTGTTGACCCCGGCTACACGCTTGGTGAGCGTGATGATGGTGAACAATGAATTGGGGGTAAGGCAGCCGGTTGAGGCGATTTCGGACATGGTGCGGTCTTATGGGGCGTGGTTTCACTCGGACGTGGTGCAGGCGGTGGGTAAAACCCCCATTGAGTGGTCTTGCTTTGACATGGTGACCATGGCCCCCCATAAATGTGGGGGACCCAAAGGGGTGGCCATTGGGT
>RGUG01000369.1 GCA_010027915.1 bacterium
TCGATTGGCATTGTTGCGTTGGTGTGTACGGCGTTCCAAATAGCCGCGGTCACACTTTGGCATCCGACGTTAGATGCTGTGATCATCGGACTCGGGGCAGGTAGCGCGGCTTTTCTGGGAGCTGCGCTAATCTGGGTTCGCAACTCGAATGAGTCAGTGGCAACCGACCCATTTATGCGCGTTTAGACCTCTTTATACGTAAGAAATGAGAGTGCGCGACCACAGTGCATTGAAAGGGTAACTCAGTGGCTCGATTGCCAAAATCAGAAAGCCCAGTGATACCTAAACTACCAACGAGTTCTTTTATATTAATCATCGGTGTATTTGTCGGATTTATAACTATTTTTATTTCACTTCTTACATACAACCCGATCGCAGACGGTGCAATCAGTGAATACGCAATCGCCATAGCATGTTTGGTAATAGCCGTCGGCGTCGTTGCCTCCCTCCTCAACCAACAACACCCATCACAACCGATAATCCCGGTGGTCGCGTCCGTTAGCATCATCATCGCGTCCGCCAGCATCCACTTTGCAAGACTAGCCCACCCACTATCCCGGGGACACTCAGAGACGGTCGTCACGTGGGCATCGCCGCAACAAATCGGCTCAGCCGGCGGTTCGGTCGAATTGATGATGAAACAACCGGGCTTCGCCACGAACACAAACAATGCCTTGCACCTATTCATCCCACCAATGGGTGGAGCGGGCATCGACATGCATTCACCCCCGATACCAGCGGCGTGGCCATGGTGGACGCCTCGGGGTGCGTCATCCGCTCAAAGGCTACACGTCATCTCATGGTCAGGAGCCACAACGCGAACGGGGCCATACCTGACCCTCTTCAAATCATCGCGGACTACACTTCAACTAACTGAGTCCGGCATCATGATTACCGCCCCCGATGCATCCGGAGACCTGAGCCAAACAACCCTCACTTTTCCCAAGGTTGAAGACGGACAATCACATCACTGGATAGTAACGTTAGGGTCAAATCGCACCAGTCTTCAAATCGACACAGCAGACGTCTGGTCGACACCCTTACCCAACAAAATACCCCTGGTACACACAATCGGGGATCTTTCTCAATCTGAGGAACACATCGGCACCATCCATATCACCCAACTGTCTTACGAAGTCACAACGCGCTACTAAATCCATCCCGAATGCTAATTAGGGATTCACTGCAATAGGTTGCGGCGGTTGGGCCTGACCGGGCATTATGGCGGCATGAACCAGTGGGGCCTCGCGAACGCTTTCGAACGGCTCACCAAGCGTACGCGCCGACAAGCCTTCCTCAAGGAGATGCTCGCCGTCGGCCCGTGGGATGCCCATGTCGCCCGGATTGCCC
>RGUG01000370.1 GCA_010027915.1 bacterium
TACAATCCGGCGGTAGCATGTCCGCCGGTTCAGAATGGGGGTTGAAGGCCGATACGTTTGAAACCAGTGGCACCATTGTCGCCGGTTCTGATGCGTCCGTTTCCACTCGGGTACTGGGCCTGCATCACGGCGTGATCCAAAGTGGCGGCACCCTGACGATGGATGCGGGGTCGGCGACCCTTCAGGATGGCACCGTCCAAGCCGGCACCCTTGTATGGCGAGGGAACACCCTTGGCCTGACCGATTCATCGGTCCTTTCGATGGGGAATCAGGCGTATTACCTGACCGATGGGGTCACCAAAACCGGTGGGACCCTCTGGGCAGACGGTGATCTTTCACTTCAGGCCCATTCATGGTCCCACACCGCCGGAATGGTGGGTGCTAGGGGGGTGACTCAGGTGGATGTGGCAGGGTCATTCCAGAATCACGGTGTGATGATGGGGGGGGGCGATGTCAGTATTCGGCACGGCGCGGTGACGCAGCGTGAGTCAGTGGTACCCCCTACCCCCACGGATCTCGACAACACGGGCGGCATCCTGCAAAGTGCGGGCACCCTGACCGTTGCCTCAACTGGGGGGCTGATTAACACCGACGGCACCCTCATGTCGCAGGGGGACACCCGCCTTCAACTGGGGGGCTCGCTATACAATGACGGTGCCGGATGGATCCACGCTATGGGGAATGTGGCCATCAACGCCGATCGGGTTGTGAATACCGGAGCGGGAGGTGGGGGAATTGAGGGGGGAGAACACGTCTCGATGACGGCGACCCATTTGGACAACCGAACCCGTACCATTGGGGGGCGTTCGTTGGCCCTCACCCTTCAACAAGGCATCGACAACCAAGGCGGGCACCTGACCGCCATGTGCATGCAAACCGAATGGGCGCGGGACTACGGGCTGGCGCAGGACCCGATCAAAGCAGCGGTTTGCATCATGTCCATAGCTTTACCCTCTGCTAAACCTTCTTTAATATCTAACAACACTAATTCGGTAGCCAATTCTTTTCTGGCAATATTATCGGCACAAGTAGCACCTACGGCTCCAGCACCTACAACTGTAATTTTCATAAATGATTAAATTTTTTTTATTGAGCCGCAAAAGTAATAGTTGAAAAACAATGGCTAATAATTTTTTATGGTTTACTAAAACAAAACCCCGCCAACAGGCAGGGTTATTTAGTATTTTAAATGAGGTACAAGTTACAAACTTGGACTAAAATGGAAGCTAATAAATTTCTTCATGATTACCAATATCAACAAATATGGCTTTTACAGGTTTATCTTTTGTAAAGTAAAAAACTATTCTTAAATCGTATTCAACTGAAAAAGCATGAAGCCCTTTTAGTTTG
>RGUG01000038.1 GCA_010027915.1 bacterium
TTGGCCAGCGCCACCAACCCCAACATGGCGCCTGAGTTTGGACAATGGGCCGTTACCACCCCCCCCTCACTCACCGTGGCGACTGCCCGATTGTTGGATTGGTAGGTTAGCACACGGCCCAACGGTGCCGTGACATCCAATCCCAACTGGGTGCCTACCAATACCTGTGTGTTGGAAGGATACACCACCAACTCGCCCCCTGTGGCTTGCGTTACCACCACCGTGACCGATTTGGTTTTGGTTGGATCCGTATTCGAGCGTGCGGTGAGTGTCACGGTTCCAGCCGTGCGGGCTAAAAACGTGTTCACACCAGGGGCTTGAGATACCACCAAGGGATTAGACGACTCCCACACAATCGAATCGATGACCCCTCCCACTGTTTGAACCGTTGCGGGAATCATGAGGGTTCTACCGGCTTCAACCGTCATATTCGATTGGGTGATGGTAATGTCGATAATGGGCGATTGAACGGTCACTTGGCATTCCCCCACCCATTCTCCGGTTGTCTTGAGATAGGCCGATACCACCGCCGTACCTTTTTTAAGTGCGGTGACCACCCCGGTGCTGCTCTGTACCGTTGCCACAGAGGGGGCCGATGATGCCCAACGAATCGCATCGTTCACCGTCCCCATCACAGATAATGTGTGAGTCCCCCCTTCGTATAATCCCAAGGTGACATTAGACAAGGCGACACTGGGCACATTCGAGACAATCACCGTCACACTCGCCGACACACTGCGATTGCTCCGTAATACCGCTTGAATGGTCACCACGCCCGGTACTTGTGGCTTGACCTTTCCATCCGATCCCACCGTTGCCACGCTGGTATCACTGCAATAAAAATCCAACGATTCAGGTGCCAGTGCCCCACTGCTGAGTTGTGAAAACAAACTCAATTGCTCACTTAATCCCACCTGATACTGGGACTGTTGAAACGACACCGTTGCCACACCAGGGCTGGGAACCACAGACCCTTCGGTATCCGTGGAGCGTGCCATCCGACCACACCCGGTCAACCCGATGATCAGCAGTAAGACCATCACCCGGGGCATCCATCGCGTCCATTTCATGTTCAGTTGATTCATTTTGTTACTCCCCCGGCATCGATGCAAGGGTACCTAATAAGGACCCGGTTGTTTAATCGGCTATTGTACGAAAAAACTTGCACATAAGACAATCACTCGGTTGATCTGTTATACTTTTTTTACTTGATGGGCCTTATTATTTGGGAGGTTTGCATGCGCGTATTAATTAATGGTATCACCGGCAAGATGGGGCAAGCCGCCGAACAAGCCATTCGATCACAAGGGGACATGACCTTGGTAGGAGGGCTTCGTCGCCATGACTCCCTCATCGAGACCATACAATCCACCCGTCCGGATGTGGTCGTCGACCTTACCCACCCAAGTGTGGTCTTTGAACACACCATCACCACCCTTCAACAGGGGGTTCATGCCGTGGTGGGTACCACCGGATTGACCGACGACCAACTATCTATCATCCATGAGACGGCCCTGGCCGCTCAACGTGTGGCCATGATGGTGCCCAATTTCGCGATTGGGGCGGTGATGATGATGAAAGCAGCGGCTGATATTGTCTCACTCATGCCCTCGGTTGAAATCATCGAATACCATCACCATCAAAAAGCAGATTCTCCCTCTGGCACCGCCATTCAAACGGCCCACGCCATGGCAGCTGCCAACCCCGCGTTAAATCCCCATCCAATCAAAGGACCAGGTCGTGGGCATACCGTGGCAGGGGTCCCCATTCACTCGGTACGACTTCAAGGCTTTGTGGCCTCACAAGCCGTGGTATTTGGTGAACTGGGTCAAACCCTTACCATTCAACATGACACCACCAGCCGTGAGGCCTTTATGCCGGGGTTGTTGCTATGTATTCGTCGGGTATCTTATTTTAAGGGCTTGGTCTATGGGCTATACCCTATCTTAGAGCAATTAAAGAAGGAGCAATAAATGGGATATGTCGTTGCCGTTGTGGGTGCCACCGGTGTGGTGGGCCGTGAAATGATCGCCATTTTGGACGAATCGTCACTACCCATTGACCGTCTGGTCTTGCTGGCGTCAGAAAAATCAGCCGGTATGAGCATTTTGTTTCGTGGGGAACAAGTGTCGGTGACCGCCCTTACCGACTCAGCTTTTGTAGGGGTTGATTATGCCCTTTTTTCAGCGGGTGGTAGTGTATCAGCACGGTTTGCACCCATTGCCGCCCAACAGGGTTGCGTGGTGATTGATAATAGTTCTCATTTTAGAATGGACCCGTCGGTTCCGTTGGTGGTGCCCGAGGTTAATCCCCATGATGCCCAACACCATGCGGGGATCATCGCCAACCCCAATTGTTCCACTGCCCAATTGGTGATGATTTTGAAGCCCATTTTGGACCATGTGGGATTAACCCGTGTGTCGGTGGCCACGTATCAATCGGTATCGGGGGCAGGAAAAGGGGCGTTATTGGAGCTAGAAAACCAATCCCGAGCCAATTTAAATGGCACGGATTACCCCCCCAAAGTGTTTGGTCATCCCATTGCATTTAATGTCATCCCCCATATCGATTCGTTTTTGGAGAATGGATACACCAAAGAAGAAATGAAAGTCACCAACGAAACCCGTAAATTATTGGGTACACCCACCCTGCCAGTGGCGGCCACTGCCGTCCGGGTGCCGGTGTTTATTGGTCATTCGGAAGTGGTGACCCTGCAAACCGAACGACCCCTGACGGTTGAAGAAGCCAAAACGATCTGGCAACACAGTGCCGGGGTGGTGGTAATGGATGACCCTACCAGTGCAACCTATCCTACCCCGCGTGAGTTGGCCGGTAAAAATGAGGTGGCCGTGGGTCGCATTCGGCTGGATTTATCACAAGAAAACGGTTTGGTGTGTTGGTGTGTGGGTGATAATTTAAGAAAAGGGGCGGCATTAAATGCGGTACAGATTTTGCAACTGTTAACCCATTCTAACACCCGCATGATTCACGGGACATGAGTGCGGACACAGTCCCTGCATGGCCCCCTTACGATGAATGGGCCACTCAGTTTTCCACGTCTTATCAACGGTGTGGGTGGCAAAGTGCCGACTCTCAGCGGGCACGGTATCATGCGGTGATGGGATCTATCCCATTAGTGGGCATGCGGGTCTTGGATATGGGATGTGGGGATGGGGAATTGTATCAAACGCTTCAGGAAGAATCAGTGGACTGCCAATACAAAGGGATTGATCAAAGTGAGGCCATGATTCAACAGGCCCGCTCACGCTTTCCAGGGGTCGCATTTTCGATGGGTGTTGCCACCGACGCATTTGAGACCATCGATGTAACCGTTGCCATCGGGATGACCTGTCACCCCATGCCCGAATACTGGCGTACGGTATCCGGTTGGATGGCCCATTGGTTGGCGTCATCCGAAGTGGGCGTTTGTGTCTCATTTTTATCCACGCTAGGCCCCCGTCAAAACCCACGCTTGTGTTATGTGGCACCCGAAACCGCTTTGAGTTGGGGACTATCCATTACCCCCTATGTCAGTTTGAACCATGGGTATTTAATCAACGACTTTCTATTGACTTTGTACCGACGATAGAACCCAATGGTGACTTTTTCTTGTCCCCCGACAAGAAGGGCGTCACCACCCATTGAACAATGAGCATTGTGTGGTATCAGCCGGTTGGTTTTGAGAAAAGACACTGTTTTTGGTGATTGACCATTGGATATCGATGCCTCAACATGGGTCACGTTAAGCCAGTGTCAGCCGATGGCTTTAGCGGCCATTTTGGTGTTGCCTTTAAGTGGGTTGATAGTGCAATATGGTGTCATTAGCAACCGACCGTTTCAAGGTGGCAGATCATGTTGATGCTTGAATCGACAGTTACCGAGTCAAGTGGACTATCGTTTTAAGACCCCTGCAAAACCTCCAAAACTGTTTAGATACATTGATAAAAGAAGCATCCTCGAAAAGACAGGGCGGTGATGGTAACATTTTTTGACATGGGGCTAGAAAAACGGCTGGTAAAAGATAATCAGTTAATGAAAAACAATCGGCTAATCAACTGGCAACGTCTGCGTGGATCGTTGAAAAAAGTAAAACGGACGCGGTCATTGGGGGTCGAACTGGGTACGACGAGTTGTCGATGTTTAAGGCGACATGACTTGGGCAATGGCATCATTTGAGCGATCCTGGACGAGAGGAAAGTCTTCGAGTACGTCTCGATTGCATGGCGTTGACAGGATTTCAGATGGGTAAATCCATTCCCGACGAAACGACACTGTGCCGATTTCGAAATCGATTAATCAAGCTGAAATTGGATAAGACGCTGATGTGCATGCTAAACCAAGACCGGTCACGGCTTGGGATCGAAATCGAAAAGGCTAAGGGAGCCGTTATCAATGCGACGATTGTTGCCTCGAGTACTCGACCGGAGCCCAAGGAAGTAGTGGTCATGGATCGTGATAAAGAATCATAAGAGGTGAGCGAATATGAAGAGTTGAGTGACGCAGAAGAGTAAGTGAGCAAAAGTAGCAATGCATCGAATGATACGTGTGGAAAATCGGGCCACCAAAGATCCCGATGCTCGATGATTAAAGAAGGGAAAACGCCCTTATGTTGGATACAAACGTTTTATATCGGTGACTCAGGGGGATGGATACATCCCCCGCACGTGACCAGTGCGAATGTGTCTGACATGACAGACTGTCGCCATTTATTCACGACATTCAAAGTCAGAAACGATTGACAGACAATGAATACTCATGCACCGCCAACGAAGTACTTTTGATGGACCTTAACAAGAAAAGCCCGATCATGAAAAAAGCGGCTCGAAACCGGCCACTGACGCCATTAGAAAAACGATTTAACCAACTCATCAGCAAAACCCGATTCAAGGTCGAACAAGCAGTCGCCACACTTAAACGCCGGTTTCTAATGACGCGATTCCGTTAGATTACTGCCCAAACAGTGAACGCGGAAATGGTCCGTTAACGCCATCGGCTTCAACCTGCTTAAAGCAGCCAATTCAATCAAAATTTAAGACCGTCTGAGCACTATCCATCGACTTTTCAATTGCTCATTCCCAACAATCCCCCTTTTTCATCAAAATCATCTAACCCTATCTAAAAAATTTCGTGAATTTTTGGTGCGTTCAATCTGGGCATTTGTTTTGCAGAGGTCTTTGATCATTTGTTTGGTCACTATCCCCTCCGTTGTTAGATGGTTGGCAACGGTCTTTTATCGATCAGAAGATATCAACTACCCATCCGCTCACCCCGTACTGACCCATCGATGTGCTCGACCTTATGCCTTATGTATCAAATGGGATGGCCACACCACCAACTCCATCATATGGGGAAAGGCAGACCTCAGCCTAACGAAGACAAGCTAGTGGCTAAGCCAATCCGTTATTTTTTGATGAACCTCGTCCCATAACCCATCCAAGATGGCTTGCTCAGGTGGAGAAAAAGCAGCCAGGACAAAACCAGTGGTGGTCCATTCAGACGGTTTAGGCCCAATGCCAATGCGCAATCGGGGGACCATGGGCCCCACTTTGGCCACGATCGACCGCATGCCATTGTGACTGCCACCTGACCCAGACTGGCGATAGCGACATGATCCAAGGGGCAAATCAAAATCGTCGTAAACAATTAAAAAAGAATCTGGCTTTATTTTTAATCCCGTCATCGCTGCCAATACCGCATCGCCCGACGCATTCATAAAGGTCTTGGGCTTCATGACCCCCACCGGTTCTTGATTCAATCGACAGCGCATCCACAACGAACGATAGCGTTGATCCCAGGCCGGTAAGTCAGCATACTGTTCAACCAAGCGATCCACCACCCAGAACCCAACATTATGACGCGTTGCATCGTACTGCCCCCCCAGGTTCCCCAAACCTACCACGATTTTCACTAATAACGATAATGATCGGGCTTGTAGGGACCCGCTTGCGACACCCCAATATAACCGGCTTGTTCGGGGGTAAGTTGGGTCAATGTCACACCCAATTGTCCCAAATGAAGGCGTGCTACTTCTTCATCCAATGATTTTGGAAGGGTCGTCACCCCAATTTCGTGAGGCGTCGACCATAATTGGAGTTGGGCCAGAACTTGATTGGTAAAGGAGGTACTCATCACAAATGATGGATGCCCAGCTGCACACCCCAAGTTCACCAAGCGACCATCCGCCAACAAATAAATTGAGCGGCCATTAGAAAACGCATAACGATCCACTTGGGGCTTAATGGGGTGGCAAGTGGCCGCTTTTTTGAGGGCTTCTACCTGAATTTCGTTATCAAAATGCCCAATGTTGCATACAATGGCTTGGTCTTTCATACCCCGCAAATGATCGATGGTAATCACATCACAGTTTCCGGTCGCGGTTACATAGATATCGGCACGGGATAAAGCCTGTTCAACCGTACAAACCTCAAAGCCTTCCATGGCAGCTTGCAATGCACAAATAGGATCAATTTCAGTCACCATTACCCGGGCACCCAATCCCCGCATGGATTGGGCACACCCCTTGCCTACATCCCCATACCCACACACTAGCACCACTTTACCCGCTACCATCACACCCGTTGCACGTTTAATGCCATCCGCCAACGATTCCCGACACCCATACAAATTATCAAACTTTGATTTGGTAACCGAATCATTTACATTAATAGCCGGAAACCGCAACACTCCCTGTGCCGCCATCTGAACCAATCGATGCACCCCCGTTGTGGTCTCTTCGGACACACCCCGAATCCCCTGTATCAAACGGCTAAACCGGGTCGGATCGGCCTGAATACTCTTTTTAATCAATTGATTCAGGACCGTTAGTTCTGGGCTACTAGACGGTTCATCCAAAATGCTGGGATCGCGTTCAGCTTGCTCGCCACGATGCAACAACATGGTGGCATCACCACCATCGTCCACAATCAAATTGGGCCCTTCATCAAAGTAAAACAACTGATCGGTACACCACCAATACTCTTCAAGGGTTTCCCCTTTCCAAGCAAAAACAGGTATACCCGCTTTGGCAATGGCAGCGGCGGCATGGTCTTGGGTTGAAAAAATATTACAGGATGCCCATCTAACCGTGGCACCAAGCTCACACAAGGTTTCAATCAAAACAGCGGTTTGTAGGGTCATGTGCAAAGACCCCGCAATTCGAGCCCCCGCCAGTGGTTTTTTTCCAGCATACTGTCGACGCAAGGCCATTAAACCAGGCATTTCCTTTTCAGCCACTTCAATTTCGCGACGTCCCCACTCTGCCAGTTGAATATCTTTCACCCGATACGACTCTGCAATATTGATAGTCATAGATTCTCCTCGTTATAAAACACGGGCCATCGTCACACCCGAAATACTCACAATACGATCAACCAATGAGTGAGAGGGCTTACCCGCTAAATCCACAATATTATAGGCCAAATCGCCACGACTTTTGTTGACCATCTCGATGATATTAAGGCCCTCAGAGGCAATGACAGACGAAATCTGCCCCACCATATTGGGGACATTGTCATTGGTAATGATTAAGCGATAATCACCCGAACGGTCAATGGCACAATGGGGATAATTAACCGAATTGACGATGTTGCCATTGGCGATAAAATCAATTAGCTGCTGTACCACCATGATGGCACAGTTGTTTTCAGCCTCCACCGTCGATGCCCCCAAGTGAGGCAAACACACCACCTTGGGGTGCTGCAATAGCTCGTCGGTGGGAAAATCTGTAATATACCCACCCAAGTGATTGGCGTTCAAGGCTTCTAACACATCATGGTCATTTACAATTTCACTACGGGCAAAATTAAGTAGTACCGCACCTTTCTTAAATTGATGCAAGGATTTCTGGTTGATTAATTCCACTGTATCCGGTGTTAAGGGCATATGGAGGGAAACAAAATCAGATTCAGCAAATAACTTAGCCAAAGATTGCGCTGGTTTAACCGCCCGAGACAAAGACCACGCACTGCGAACGGAAATAAAAGGGTCATAGCCCGATACTTCCAAACCCAATGACACCGCATCATTGGCCACCATCATCCCAATTGCACCCAGTCCCACCACACCCAGGCGTTTACTGCGAATTTCATGACCTAAAAAGCGAGCCTTATCTTTTTCGACTAATGCCGGCACATCGACACCACGACCTTGGAGAGACGCACAATGGGACACGGCCCCAACCAAATGACGAGACGCCATTAACATACCCGCAATGACCAATTCTTTGACCGCATTGGCATTGGCCCCAGGGGCATTAAAGACCACAATACCCCGGCGCGTACATTCGTCAACGGGAATATTATTGGTACCCGCACCGGCACGCGCAATCGCTTTAAGAGAAGAAGGAAGAGCCACACCATGCAACGACGCACTACGCAAAACAATACCATCGGGATCAGCAACCGAATCACCATAAACCCACCCCACCTGATCCAACAATTTTAAGCCGTCTTTAGAAATTTTATTATACGTTTTAATCGATGGCATGAATGATTCCAATCAAGTAAAAAAATGACAACAAGACAAAAATGAAAAGTAAAACAGACTAGCGTTTTCTAAACTGAAACCCTTTTCTTGCTCGCTTACGACCATATTTTTTACGCTCTTTAATACGGGGGTCACGCGTCAACAATCCCGCCGATTTTAGTGCGGGCCGATTATCATCAGAAACCAGCAACAAAGCACGAGAGACACCATGACGTACTGCGTCCGCTTGGGCCATCAACCCACCACCGGTTACAAACGCAACGGTGTCAAAACGACTCGACGCCCCCAGGGTGGCAAAAGGTTGTCCCACCACTTTGGGCTGAAAAGCAGTGGGGAAATAGGTTCCAGCATCCACCCCATTGACATTCACTTGACCAGAGCCCGGAAATACCCAAACACGGGCAACCGCAGTCTTTCGTTTTCCCGTGCCGTAAGCAGCACCAGATGGAATGGCAAGCCGGCTACCAAGAGACTTCGATGGGGATGAGGGAGCCAACTTGGCTAAACCCGATTTATTGGATTTGGGCTGTTTTTTGGGATCTTCTGTGGGTTTACTGGAAACCGCTTTAGTAGCGGTTGATTTGGCTGGAACACGATTCGACTTTGTTGGTTTGGGTTGTTTGGCATCTACCATCATCAATCTCCTTATTGTTGCGTTAATAATTCAGCACGGGTATCCAAGGAAAGGGGGGAAGG
>RGUG01000371.1 GCA_010027915.1 bacterium
AACGATGTATGGGACACACTGCCAGTCAACGCCGATAAGCGTTTGACCACCACCAAAGGGGACACCAGGCCACACACCAAGGCCAAAAAAAACCCTACCAAGTACGAATCAAGAAACATCATGACCGTGCCGATGGGTGTTCAAATGAATGGGAAAATCATACAGTGATTGCATGGTATCGGTGGTGATATCGTGGGCATGATGCAACACCAAGCGTTGGTTGAGACAGGCAATATGGGTGGCAATTTGAGGAATGGCCGTTAAATCATGGGTCACCATGACAATCGGAATGGTCAACGACAACGACGCCACCATCGAAAACAAGGTGGATTCCCCCCCGGGGTCCATGGCACTGGTGGGCTCATCTAGCACCAGCATGTCTGGCTGGTTGCTCAACAACCGGGCCAACAAAACCCGCTGCAATTCACCCCCCGATAGGACCGACAACGGGCGGGTGGACAACGACTCAATGCGTAACGAGTGCATCCAATGTGACACCGCATCCGATACAGGAGGACGGATCCCAATCCATGGGCGCTTTAGTTGGCCCAAGGCAATAAAGTCCAAGACCGATATCGGATAATGACGCAAATGGGTAGGCCGTTGGGGTAAATAGCCGATTCGGTGCCTTGCCTTCACCGGGGCGTCACCCAACACCGTTACCTTGCCCACAGTGGGTTCAATGAGACCTACCAACAAACGAAGCCACGTGGTCTTTCCTCCCCCATTGGGACCTAAGACCACCAGACAAGACTGCCCATGCCATTCAAACGATATATCTTGTAACACCTGAATACCCGCCACCTCATAAGACACCCCCGCCATATGAATCACCGGCACCGTCATGAAACAGATAATCGGGCCAATGGCCGCCATCCCATTCGGGACAAAGCCCACGAACGCCAGGGGGAATGGATGTAGTGGTTATAGACCTCAATACAAGCGTTTACGCGATGTATTTCATCGTGCACCCCCCCCCATGCCTGCTGGTCGTCATACCGATCAATGGGTCCCATGCGATCCCACAAGCGCTGACGGTGGCGAAGACACCCCATCTGTTGGGCACGAACCCAGTCCAATTGGTCTTTGACATCGGACGGTGGTGGCGAAATGGGTTCAACTGATGTATCCACCCGATGATACAACCCATTCACGGATTGAAGATGGCTTACCAAATGGGATGTGCGGGTATCAATGGCCGCTTGTAATGTAATCGCACGATGATGAATCGATAAAAAAAATGACACCACCAATAGCCCCATTATCACCATACGAGAGGGATTAACCTTAGAAAACAACCAACGCATGCGTACCCTTTCTTAACCCAAGCCATTCATTTATGTAAGGCAT
>RGUG01000372.1 GCA_010027915.1 bacterium
GATGGATACGGATGGGGATGGGGACCTCAACGGGGTAGACCCCTACCCATTGGATGGTCGTCGGAATTCAAAAGACACCGACGGGGATGGCGTCCCCAATGACAGGGACCAATTGCCCAATGACCCTGCTGGGGTGGTGAGTCTGTCGACACTATCCCCCACGTTCAATCAGCTAAGCACTGCGGGTCGCCTGGCAATCAAAGGGTGGTGGGTGGCCACTTATAACGCCATTCAAACAAATGCGATGGATCAAGTGACCCAATGGTGGGACTGGTCGGGTAAGCAACACCACTTATCCAGCATGGGATCACCACCCAGTTTGGAAGTGGGCGGTCAGGGTGTGCGGTTTTCGGGTGCCCAATGGTTGGAAACCGCCGCAGACCCCGATTGGTTAGTGGCCAACCAAACGCCCTTTACCATCATTGCCGTGATCAAACCAAAGAGCGCGATTGGGCTCCAAACCATTTTGTCCAAGGCCATCAATGGGATGGTCGGGGGGTATGGGATGTATGCACAAGCGGGTCGATTGCGTGGGGTGCGTTCGGATGGGGTAAATGGGGATGTAACCGGTGTGATCCCCATGGCCAATGAGGTCCCGGTCATCATGGTGGCGGAATACACCGGAGCGGAATGGCGCGTGAGACAAAACGGATGGGTTGATGGGATGGTATCGGCCAATACCGGATGGGATCCCAACACAGCCGCCCCCCTCCAAATGGGTGGGTTGCGATCCTCTGATGGGCTCATGGGTAATTTCTTTAATGGTGTGGTATCAGAAGCGATGGTGATGACCGGGGCGGTATCGACGCAAGATCGGTGGGTAATCGATGAGTATTTGAGTGCCAAATGGGGGATCTTGGTTGATACGGATGGCGATGGTATCCACAATGCGGCCGATCTGTATCCGACGCTTAATACCAAAGTAACCGGATGGCCATCGACACTGGGCGAGTTGGCGCCTGATCTTAAATGGTGGGCAATGGCCACCCCTGCCACGGTTCGACAAGATGCCATGAACCGGATAAGTGAGCTAATTGACATGTCAGGCAATCTTAATCACATGACCCAATCTGACCCCAGTTTGAGGCCCCAAATTGCCACATCAGATGGGCGGTTTTTAATCAGGCTAACCAATGGGACCACCTTGCAAACCATTCGGGGTGTGTCGTTAAATGAGGTGACGATATTTGCACTGGTTGAGACCCCACTGACGCTTCATGATGGGGCACAACGCGTGTTGATCGGGTCGCCTGAGGTAGGGGGGATGACATGGCGGTATCATGGGGCAACCCGTGGGTTTAAAGCCAATGTAGCAGGAGGGGCGGACTTGGGGGCATCACTGGGTGG
>RGUG01000373.1 GCA_010027915.1 bacterium
GTGCTCTACCAACTGAGCTAACCGCCCGATTTGGAACCATGCAGACTTTAACACAGCCTCAAATTAAACCGCAACTGGGAATTTAATAAACGGGTGGGGATGATACCCTTTTAATTCAATATCTGATGCCCTCATATGGTCGGGGAAGCGGCTGCAGTCCACGGATAGAGTGGGCAATGGACGGGGTTCCCTTTTCAATTGTGTGGTTAACCCGGCCACATGGTTGTCGTAAATATGGGCATCCCCCAATGTGTGGATAAAATACCGGGGCGTTAACCCCTGATGGGTGGCGACCAAGGTTAATAACAAGGCATAACTGGCAATATTAAACGGTACCCCCACCGCCACATCGGCTGATCGCTGATACAGTTGTAAATCCAAATGGGTTCCCGATACATAAAACTGGAACAGCACATGGCAGGGAGGCAATGCCATGGCAGGGATATCCCCTACGTTCCAGGCACTGACCAACAACCGTCGGCTATCGGGGGCGGCGGTCATGTCGGCCATGACGTGTTTCAATTGATCAATGGGGCCATGGGCACTGGTCCATTGTCGCCACTGATGCCCATAAATCGGGCCCAACTCCCCTTTTTCATTGGCCCATGGTGCCCAAATGGCACGGGCATCACCCAAGCCCGACAAGTGGGTGTCACCCCTCAAGAACCACAGCAATTCGGCGACTACTTTATCGAATAGAACCTTTTTGGTGGTTAATAACGGAAACCCGTTTCTAAGATCGATTCGTAACTGATACCCAAACACGGATCGGGTACCGGTACCGGTTCGGTCGGTTCGGTGTTCACCATGTGTCAAAATATGGGTGACCAATGCCATGTATTCTTTCATGTTGCGTCTCCTTTTCAGGGTCAATGTTTTAAGTATCCCTCAGATGGGAATGCGATGTCCATGAAGCAACCGTCAAACAAAGGACATGGCCATGACAAAAGAAAAAAGGTTCCCTCTTACCGATACGCCATTCGATAATGTGTGGCAGCAACTTAAACAATTGTTGAATCCCAATGAATCCAAGGTGGTGATCAGCAATGTTGAAGGCCTTCGAAACGCTGTCAAAAAAGTAGAAGTGGCCGTTTTTAGCAACGACCAATTGCGATTTGTGGCTAAACATGGTCCTCAAACCTCTGAATTTGTATATGACTTTAAAAAAAGAACCTTGACGTGTGACCAAAATGCCACACCACCCAATACCCAAGCGTGTGTGCAACAAATTAAAGAGTTATTGGGATTGGTCGATAAAGGCAAGGCCACCATATTGAAGCAATAAATTGGGCACCGCAGGTGGGCTGGCCTACCCCCTAGGCGA
>RGUG01000374.1 GCA_010027915.1 bacterium
TAAATAAAAATTGTGTCATTTGTTTTGATAATTATGAACCTACAACAAAAATAAAAGTATTACCATGCACACATGGTTTTCATCCCGATTGTATTACAAAATGGGATCATCAGGGCCAATCAACTGATAGGGTCGGGCTTTTTGAGCGTCGAACAAGGTCAAATCGAATTGGGTCGTGCAGACGCGGGGGTGATGAATAAGGGAGGGGTATTAATCGGCACAGGATTTCCTAGCACGATTCAAATTCCCGGGGATTATACGCAAGGGGAGACAGGTGGGATGCTCATTCGCATTGGGTTTACGGGAACCCGGCTGGCCAACGATCGCTTGGCGATTGGGGGCAATGCCACATTGGGGGGGACATTGACCGTTGTCACCATTAATGGGGTTGAGTTTCAAGATGGGGATGTGTTGGATGTACTAGATGTAGCCGGATCGGTATCAGGAAAATTACGCCTCATTCTTCCCACATTAAATGGCACATTGGCATTTGATACGACCACATTAATGGCCACGGGGATTATACGGCCGATACCGACCAAGACGGGGTGCCCGATGCCAAAGACCTGTTTGTCGATGATTCGGGGCGTGTGGGAACCGACTACAAAACCTTGCCATTTTTATCCCAATTATCGGGTCAATCTTCATTGCTGATGTGGTTTGATGCCAGCACGGCCAATGCCTTGGAATTGGATGCCAGTGGGATTAGAAAATGGTTTGATTTAAGTGGCAATCGCCGTCATTTGACCCAACCCATTGTATCCAATCGCCCCACCTGGAATGGCACCATCAATGGCCTTCGTAGTATTCGATTCCCCACGGCCAACTTCAGTTATATGACGGTACAAGATGGGGACAATATTCTGGGTGTGAACAGTACGGTGTTGGCGGTCTTCAATTGGAATAACACCAACGGCATGGCGTCCACCGCATCGATTGTATCAAAAGTGACCCAAGCGGGTGGGTATGGTGCCTTTATTACCTGGACCGATGGCGTTCCGCGCTTGGGCTTGAGTACCACCAAAGCAAGGGTGATGGATACCTCGGGACGGTATCTGGTAAGCCCAATGGTC
The DNA here is from genome assembly GCA_010027915.1 of bacterium. Next base: position 1,074 of record RGUG01000374.1, read on the forward strand.
CTGATGTGGGATGTAAGCCCCATTCGTCAATCGATTGGGGTGAATGGGGTCGAAACGGCCACCGTCAATGCCACCCCCGAATCAGGTGCCACTGGCACCATATTGGGGTTGTCCGAACAAGTGAGTGGCAATATCACGCTCATGCCAGGGGCCTTGCCCACCTCATCGATTGGGGTGTCGCCCAACCGATTGGGGTTGACCAACTATTATGTGATGTCGTTTGGGGTGCCGGGTGTTTCCACCGTGA
>RGUG01000375.1 GCA_010027915.1 bacterium
TTCGTCGGCAGCGTCAGATGTGTATAAGAGACAGATATCATTCAACACAAAACCCGTGATCACCAGGATACGTTGCTGGCATTGGTGTGGGTGGTGGGAATGGCCGTGGGGTTGTTGCTGTTGCATTTTCGACAGGGCTATACGGCGGATTTGTTCGGGTATTTATTTGGCAATATTTTATTGGTGAGTCGCATCGATACATGGGTGATGATGGGCTGGGCCATGGGGGTGATGGGGGTGATGGGCGTCTTTTTTCAGCTTATTCAATTGGTGTGTTTGGATGACGAGTATGCCCTGATTCGGCATGTACCGGTTCGATGGGTCAATCGATGCCTGTTGTCGGTTTTGGCCGTTACCACGGTATTGGCCAGCAAAGGGGTTGGGATTTTATTGGTGATGGCCTTGCTTAGCATACCGGGTGCCATTGCGGGATTGGTGTGTCGCACCTTGCCTTCCATGATGTGGGTGTCTGTGGGGGTGGCAGTTGCTTGTGTGTTGGGTGGGTTGTGGGTGACCACTTGGTTTAATATGCCATCAGGGCCCACCATGATTTTGTGTTTAACGACCTTGTATGGGGGTGGGTATTGTGTGAAACGAATGACCCGATGATTGCGTGTTGTGCCATTCAGATGATGGTGCTGCCCCTGATGTATCGGACTCCCTTTGTGACCCAGTCTGTGACACGGACTGAGCGCCTGTTGGTGTTGCTCCGTTGCACGGGGGTGGCAGGTGAGGTGGCGTGGTCTGAATGTTCGGCCTTGCCAACCCCGGATTATTGCTATGAAACGACCGAGACGGCGTGGTGGGCGTTGGATCAGTATCTCATCCCGGCCTTGTTGGCCCATCCGGGGTTTGCCCATCCTGCTGAGGTATCCCCCTTTTTAGCTCAGGTGATGGTGGGCCACCCCATGGCCAAAGCGGCCCTCGAAATGGCCATGTGGGCCCTCTTTGCCCGTCAATCCCAAACATCGCTGGCCGCCTGTTGGGGTACCCATCGCGATACGATTCCGGTTACCCCAGTGGTGGGGCGAGGGGGGATTGAGGCGGCCCTTGATTGGTTGCATGCAGGCTGCCCCTTGGTGAAGTTAAAGGCCTGCCCGGCGGATATCCCCCTGATTCTCTCGGCGTTTGCGTCTTATCAAGGACGATGGGCCCTTGATGCCAATGGGGGATTTGACTTGCACGACATGACCCAACTCCAACACTCGGGTGTGGCGTATGTGGAGCAACCGTTTCCGATTGGGGATTGGGAGCCCCTGACCCAGGTTGACGGGGTGCCGGTAGCCTTGGATGAATCGTTGCAAACAGTGGGCGATGTGG
>RGUG01000376.1 GCA_010027915.1 bacterium
GATACCCGAACCAACTGCCCCATGGGAGACCATAACAATGGGGTGGCCAACACTTGGGCCGCCGTTCGCATCACGGGATGATTCTCTACCACCGCTTGTTGGGGGGGCATCGGCATCATGCCCCCTGCACCGGCATCCCCCAATCCCTGCAATCGTGCCACCACATCCCCGACCGAGACCCCCCATTGGGCCATCCGGTTGGGCTCAAGCTGAATGGCCAGTTGTTGCCGATAGCCCCCAGTGGAATCGACTTCTGCTACCCCCGGCACACGGTGTTTGATGGCAGGTCGGATAATGGTATCAAGGGCGGTACGCAAGGCCATTAACCGCTCGGATGCTGGCAACTGTTCCATTGGACTACCGGGCTTTGGTTCAATGACCATCATGACCACCTCACCTAACCCCGTCGAAATAGGGGCCATTTCCGGTGTCATGTCCTGGGGCAATACCGATCGGGCCACTTGAAGTCGTTCGGCAATCTGTTGGCGGGCCCAATAAATGGAGGTGCCATCTTTGAATATCACCACCAGTTGGGATAACCCATATTTAGAAATCGACCGGGTGGTTTCCACATGGGGAATACCAGTTAATTCTCTCTCAAGGGGGTTGGTAATGAGTGTTTCAACTTGCAAAGGGCTCAAGGTACCCGTCTTGGTGTTAATCATCACCTGAACATTGGTAATATCGGGTACCGCATCAATGGGCAACTGTGGCAAGGTGAACAATCCCCACACACAACCGGCAACGGTGATCCCCACGACCCACCAACGATACAGCAAGACCAATCGAATCCAGGCCATTAGGGAAGGATCGGTTCTTGCCACCGCCCCCAGTTAATGTGGGCCATGTGGGCACGATACAATGCGCTGGTATACCGCTCTTCTTGTTGCATCAACAAACGGCCCAACTCGACCACACTCACCGCACTGACCAACCCCCGCCGAAACCCTTGAAGGGCGGTATGAAATGACCGGGTGGTGGCACGCAACCGTTGCTCTCCTCCCTCTTTTAACACCCACATGGCCGATTCGTAATCATGCCATGTCGCCGATTGCTCGTGTTGCAAAGAGCGGCGAACACTCGCTTCTTGGTCATCTACATGATCCAATGCCACTTGGGTAGTGGCCAATTGTCCTTTGGTTTGATGATGCCAAGCGGGCGTCACCACCAACCCGACACCCGTGGTGGCCCCCCCATTATTGGCGGTAAATGGCAGGCTACTTTTAAGCATGAGTGAGACTGACGGGTCATTGAGCCGATGCCATTTTTGAAGGGTGCTGTTCAATTGGTGGCGATACAGTGCCCAATATGCCATCTGGG
>RGUG01000377.1 GCA_010027915.1 bacterium
TTTACTTTCATTTGTGTGACCATATATTCCTGAATCAGGAGGTCACATTAACAAATGAGTGATAACCCAATCGTATCGAAGTGGAATGAATTGAAGGCCCTCGTGGAGAACCTCGAGGCAGACGTTGCCAAGAATGCAAAGGGAGTTGCTGCCGCAGGTGTTCGAGCCCGCAAGGGACTTCGACAGCTTCAAGCAAGCGCCAAGGAGCTTGTCAAGCTCACCCTTGAGACCGAAAAAAAGGAAGAGAAGTAATAAAAGAAATAAAAAGGATAGGAAATCCCTATCCTTTTCTTTTTTCTGGAGGAAAAAATGAGAAACAGAGAGAGAATTATCAGAATAATATCTGAAGAATCTAAAAAAATGGGCCTCGACCCTTCTTTAAAAGAGAATTTTGATATCGTTGTTGAATCTATAAAAAATAGAAACGAAAAAATTGACAAGAAAGTCAACGTAGAAAACAACGAAGAGACTTTGGAAGTTCAAGAAGAAAAAACTGAACCAGAGGCGACTTTGGCTCCAAAGAAAAAGAATAACCTTCCTCCAAAGAAGAAGAAGACTTCTGAATAAATTACCGAAGAATAAAACCTCTAATCTTTTGATAGATGTTCTTCTCTATTTGACAAATTCTCATTCTCGTCAGGCCGTAGATCTTTCCTATCTCATTTAGGGTCAAGGGTCCGGCCTGAGCTGTTAACAGCAAACAATTTTTACCTTGAGAAAAGTCAATCCAATTTTTGCATGTTTTTCTTTCACATTTTGAATTGAATTTTTCAATTGCTTCAAAGCATTTTGTTTGAACGATCGGTAGTTTAATTTTTTTCTGGTTGTCTTCCATAGTTCCTTGTATGATAATTTAGCAAGGAACATCTTTTGTATAAGACGAACCCTTAAACAACATGAAAAAAACTTACGTCCTCGACACCAACGTCCTCCTGAGTGACCCTAATTGCTTCAACAACTTCCAAGACAATGATCTGATTCTTCCGATTCTCGTCCTGGAAGAGCTTGACAAACACAAAGTTCGTTCGGACGAAGTGGGGAGAACAGCAAGAGAAGTCAATAGGATCCTAGACAAGATAGGTGAAGGTGGATCGCTTCGCGACGGTGTCTCTCTTCCTTCGGGTGGCACTCTCAGGGTGATGTCCTCACCTACAGGTTACAGTGCTTTGCTTCCTCCCGAGCTCGTCCTCGGGTCTTCTGTGGACAACATGATCATTGGGTTCGTCCTGATGCTCAAGCGGGACACACCTGATGCGATTCTCGTCTCCAAGGACATCAACGTTCGTGTGAAGTGTTCCTCTCTCGGAATCGAGGCGCAGG
>RGUG01000378.1 GCA_010027915.1 bacterium
CGGGGCGATCCTACTCTACCCTCGGTTCGCGGCCGTCGAGCCCATCTGCCACAGGCGCCCCATCAACACAGCGAGTTCTTTTCAATACTCGCAAGTATCTTATACAGGCTTCCTGAATGTGACACTTCCTGGGATGTACAAGTTCCAAACTGCAGCGGATGACGCCAGCTTGCTGTATATCGACGGGATCGTAGTAGGAGGCACGCAATCGGGCTCAATTGCTGGTCAAAGCTATACAGATGCGAGTGTGGTCAGTCAGAAACTAGGTGCTGGCCTGCATGCCATCACTTATCTCTCCGCCAACTTGATTGGGGGCGGTGGACAGCATCTGTTGTATTCGGGGCCAGACACGATTGGGAACGGAACCCCTAACGGCTTTCAGTCGATTGATCCCTCTAATCTCTACTACGCAAATGCGGTTCCCAGTGCGGACAATAATTACAATCTGGCGGCTCGTATTGCCGTGGATTACGTTGTGAACCCCTCGGTTACAGACACGATTAGTACGATTGGAAATACCTTGGGGAGTTTGTTTGGAGCAGTGGTGACTGGATCGTTGAGCATGGGGGCGGGTTCGGTGTTGAACATTGTCAATGCTGGTTCGAGCTCCTTGGGAGTTCCATACCGAATGGGGGCACTTTCAATGTGGCTCCCATTTCTTTAAGAGAAACGTCTCAAACGCTGGCCTTGTTAGGAACTATTACGGCCTCCGGAACTGGAGCCAATGCAGTGTTCAAAACCGGCCCAGGCGTAATGGTGTTGGGGGGAAATAATACCGCCACTTTCACGGGCGACCTCAATGTCAATGGGGGCATGGTGATCTTGAATTCTCCGAATTCCTTGCCGTCTGGAACTGGAACCACCACCATTTTCTCCTCGGGCTCGCTTGCCCTGGACTCCAGTGGAGGAAAGGTGACTATCTCCAACGGGAATCAGATCACTTTCAGCGCAACATCCGGGTACACCACCGCCAATCTCTCTGTGGGGATGCTTATGACGGGTACGGCCTTGCCGATGAACTCGTATGTCACTTCGATTTTAGACTCTTACAATTTTACGGTTTCTCAGGGTACGACCACTCTGTCTGGGACGCTTTATGCCAATACAGCTTCGGGATTGGATTTGAATGGGCAAACCGGGGTTCTGGGGAACCTTGTGCTGACTGGTTCGGGTCCCTTGGCAATAGCCTCTGGTTACACTGGGGCGCTTTGGAATAGTGCCAGTGGGCCCGCGAGTTTTAGTGGCAATTTAAGCCTGGCTGGAAGCACGACGGTTGGGGGGTACGGTGACCTCACCTTACTCAACCCAGTGGTTTCGGGG
>RGUG01000379.1 GCA_010027915.1 bacterium
TTGAAAGATCTACAGGGAAGTAGTTATGGCAGTTTGGTGGCGATACGGCATGATGGTACCGCTATTTCGCAGCACTATCCCATTTTAGATCCCCAAGGCCAATGGCCCTCTGCCCCGAACACCCCAACCTATGCATTAGGGCGATATTTTTCACACCCGCATCCACCAACCGAATGTACGCCGCATCATTGGATTATCGGCGCATATCAAGCACCTTATTACCTCGTCACACAAAAAGTTGGAGATATCGTTTGTCATGACCGAGTGCTTGCGGCAGATATCACCGCGGTGATCGAACCATTCTATGATTAAACGCTGGACCATGTCCCAAGTGCAACGTGGGCCAGGGTATTTTTAATCCAAGGTTGCTGATGTAGGAGCCCCATCCCACGATCTCTCGCCCAAACAACCCAGGGATGGGTATTTTCGAACAGCGCTTTGATGCCTGCCATGCCCCATTGCATAGATTGATGATAGAGCTGAGATTCCCGTGCATAAGCCGTTAAGACGGTTGCATCTCCAAAGGGAATTTTGTAGCGATGCGCTTTCTCAAGCGTAGCCACGATCCGACGGGCATCTTGGATCCCCATATTCATGCCTTGGCCTGCCAAAGGATGGATGAGATGGGCCGCATCACCGATCAATACAGCGCGGGAGCGATGCAAGACTGACTCTAAACGATGCAGTGGGAACATGGTTCGAGCGCTTTGCAACCGGCATCGACCCAACCGCTGATCGCTCTCCAACCAGAGTGTTTCTTCAAAAGCAGACTCTGAGAGAGCCATCCGTACGTGGGCTTGGGCAGTCGGCATGGACCAGACGATGCTCCATTGCTGCGAGATAGGAGATGGCAAGAATGCCAATGGCCCTTCAGGAGAAAATCGTTGATAGGCACTACCTGACTCTGCCGCTTCCATCTCCACGGTAGCCACAATCGCCATCTGACCATAGTGATGCACGTGGAAAGGAAATCCCATGGACTCACGGACCCAGGATCGTCCACCATCAGCGCCGATCACCAAAGCGGCTAACCAATGATTCCCCTGGCGATCGGACAACATCCATCCACCCTCATGGGTGCGCGCGCTGACCAAGCTGCATTCCCAGATGACCGAGATCTGCGGCAGAGTCTGCACAACGCGCCATAGTGCCTGCCACAGGCGTCGATGCGATATCATATATCCCAAATTCGGCACTTGTACGGCATGTGCGGTCCAAGAAAGGGTCTGGCCACTGGATTGGTCCCAGACTTCCACCGTAGTATACGGATATACTTGGGTAGCAACCGCATCCCAAACACCATAGTTTTCTAGCACTTGG
>RGUG01000380.1 GCA_010027915.1 bacterium
AGTGGACCAATTGTACCCCAATCCCACTTTACCCATACCCGATTGACCCACCAACACATCCGATACATTATTGGTGCCCACCCGTCCCATCCCACTTAAAACGACATAAATGGTTCGATTGGATGTAATCAGAGAGGCGTTGGCACTTATTATTTCGAGTACGGCTTCTGACCCTTCGTTAAAGGATAATGCCCGACTGCTACCAATGGTTGACAAAGAGGGTGCCAAATAATCATACGTCTGGGTGGCATGCCGTTTGTTGCCACTCCAGTCATACCATATGGTGAATTTACCCGATGGGGCAACCCCAAAGGCTTGGTCTGACTCAGCGGTCAGCCATAACGCCATTTTTGCTGACGCTGATAAAACCGGCATATCGATTGCCCCACCAGGCGATGGGCCGGCTTTGGTTCCATCATTGGGGAAATAATCCTCGTAGGTCGGCACCCCATCTGCATCAGGGTCTGATATATCCACCCATTTGACCGTTCCCAAACGGTTGAACTGGGTGTAATCAAACCCTCTCCCTGTGGGGGCCCCTACTATGTTAACCGAGGCTAACATGGTATTGGGTGTCACAGGTCCCCAATCAAATAATTTAAATGACGTACCATCCACCGGCACATACCCATTGACCAATCGAATGAGAAGATTGCCCGTGAGGATGGCCGAGCCCGTCACAATGATTTGCTCATAAGTGGTGGGGCCTGCAATATCCAACACGATGGTATGGGCAGGGTTTTGAGACAGGGTGCCCACGGTGGCCACGCCCACCACATGCAAGGTGCCACCGCTGGCCGTTATGACACTGGCCGTACTCACCAACAAATTACCCCCAGCTTGGTTGATGCGATCGGCCGATTGCACATCCATGTTGCCCGTGATCAGGTTGGTACTCATGGCCAATTGATTGATGCTGACATTCCCACCATTTTGTGTGAACGTAATGGCAGGATTACCCGTCACCACCCGATCCAATCGTGCTTGACCAGCCGACATGGTATACGACGTGTTAAGTTCGCTTATCTGAACCGTTCCCCCTGTCTGCGACACCATCACCGAAGCCGATGCTGATGCCACCCGATTGGCCGATAGCATCCCACCGGATATCGCATACGAGGCCATGACCTGATTGACACTGACGATACCACCCGATTGGATGATTTTGGCCAATAGTTGATTGATTTCCAACCGACCGCCCGTTTGAAACCAATTGGATATGCCTCCACCGGTTCGAATGACCGTGGATTGAACAAGTCCATTGCTCATTCTCACAATACCCGACGAACCGGCCACACTTGCCATGACCACCTCATTGG
>RGUG01000039.1 GCA_010027915.1 bacterium
AGTTGTTGCCATTTGCCGGTGTCGTTTTGTTGTCGATGTTCGAGATATTTGTGTCGTTTATTCAGGCCTTCATCTTCACATATCTCGCTTCATTCTACATCAGCGATGCGGCACATGGTGCCCACTAGTGGGTGCAACAACTGACTTGTCATTATTTTTCTAGGAGGTAGTAAGTTATGGAATCAATTGGAGCCGGGTTGGCTATTGCCATTGCAGCGTTGGGTGTGAGTGTGTCGTTGGCGGTTGTGTATTACAAAACATTGGATAGCATCGTCCGTCAGCCTGATTTGTTGGGTGCGTTTCGTGTGTTAATGTTCATCGGGTTTGCGTTTATCGAGGCCATTGCCTTGTATGCGTTGGTGGTATCATTTACGATTTTGAACTAGTGAATTGAATCTTTTTAAGAAGGTGAAGTGAATCGATGTCGACATTGTCAGTAGATTATTCAACCGTGGCATGGACCACCGTTAATTTTTTGATTGTATTGGGATTGTTGCATCGGTTCGCTTTGCCGTCGCTCTATCAACTGATTGACGAAAACGAGAAGAAGCGTGATCAGTTGGTAACCGATCTTGAAAAAAAGACGGCCGAAGCTGATCGGTTACTTACCTTGTACACCGACAAAATGAGTCAGGCGGAGCAAGAGGCCAGGCAACTGGTTGAAAAAGCGGCCAAAGAGGCCGAAGAATTAAGTCGGTCCGAGAAAAAACGGATTGCAGAAGAAAAGCAATTGGCGTTATCTGGGTTTGCGTTGGAAATGAACCAAGAGCGTCAGCAATTGCTTGCGTCCATCAAAGACAATGCGGCCGATTTAATTGTGTCGGCTACCAAGGCAGTGATTCATACTGAATTAACCCTTGAGTCCCATCGTCAATTAATTGATGAGCGGATTGAGCGGTTTGAGAAGTTGGTGAGCAATGGCCGCCGTTAATCAACTCGACATCGAAGCGGTGGTGTCCCGGGCCATTGCGCAGCATGATTTATTGCCACTCTCTGAGAATGTGGCGCAGTGGCATGATTTGATGCAACGCAACGAAGCCTTTGGTGAGTTGATGCGTTTAAAGGCCATGCCCATACCTGAAAAGGTTGGTTTCATGCTCTCTTTGCCTGGGTTTGTTGCGTCTCCCACATTTGAGGCGTTCATCACGGTGGTGTTGTCAGAGGGGTGGGTGAGTGAGTGGCGTGTGATTCACGATCGCTTGCAACAACGCATCAACCGTCAGCTGAATCGGTCTGTGGCCACCGTGGTATCCGCCGTGACGCTAACCGACCAGCAAATAGACCGACTCAAACAGTGTATGCAGGCTGCCTTGAGTGAGTCGGGTGGGCTATTGGATATTCGGATGGTGATCGATGGGTCGGTCATCGGCGGATTGCGGGTGACCATGCCGGATGGGCGGGTGGTGGATTTGACCCTTTTGAATGAATTGACCCAATTAAAATCGTATGTCACGGAGCGAGGCTGAGTTATGCAACACCAAGTAGTAGATGATATTTCGTCCCTGATTCGTCGTCGAATTGAAACATTTTCCCCTGATAGTCAGCTCAATGAGTTGGGAGAGGTAATTGAAACCACTGATGGCATTGTCCGGGTGGTGGGTCTTCAGAATGCCATGTTGGGGGAAATGATTGAGTTTCCCAATGGGTTATACGGGATTGTCTTTAATTTGGAGGCCGATCAGTTGGTGGCCATTGTATTGGGAAAAAAGACCGATGTAAGCATTGGAGACTGGGCCAAGTGTACCCGTCGCATCATGGAAGTGCCCGTTGGTAATGCGTTGTTGGGTCGGGTAGTGGATGCAATTGGTCGGCCCATTGATGGCCTTGGACCCATTCAAACCGATCAGTATCGCCCCGTCGAAACCAAGGTGCCTGGCGTATTAGACCGCACCCCTGTTGAGCAACCCTTGCAAACAGGTTACAAGGTGGTCGATGCATTGATTCCCATTGGGCGCGGGCAACGCGAATTGATTATTGGGGACCGACAAACCGGCAAAACCACCTTGGCCATTGATACCATTATCAATCAGCGAGATGCCAACATGATTTGTATTTATGTGGCCGTGGGCAAAAAATCAGCGTCGGTTGTCGAAGTGGTTGAAACCCTTCGTCGTCATGATGCTTTGTCTTATACCATTGTGGTGGATGCATCGGCCGACGATCCAGCCGCCATGCAGTGGTTGGCCCCTTTTTCGGGTACCGCCATGGCCGAAGAATTCATGTATACCCACCAAAAAGATGTGTTGATTGTGTATGATGATTTAACCAAGCATGCCAATGCCTATCGTCAACTGTCGTTATTGTTGCGACGTCCCCCAGGTCGCGAGGCCTTTCCGGGTGATATTTTTTACTTACACTCTCGCTTGCTTGAGCGTTCCAGTCGGTTGTCGGCTGAATTAGGCGGGGCCTCGATTACGGCCCTTCCTATCATTGAAACCCAAAAGGGCGATGTTTCGACTTATGTTCCGACCAACGTCATTTCCATTACAGATGGTCAAATTTTCTTGCAATCTGATTTGTTTTATTCTGGTTTTCGTCCTGCCATCAATGCAGGGATTTCGGTGTCTCGGGTGGGTGGAAAAGCCCAAATTGAAGCCGTCCGAAAATTGTCAGGTAAGCTTCGTTTGGAATTAGCCCGTTTTCGCGAAAAAGAATCCTTTACGGCGTTTGCTTCTGAGTTGGATGCTGAGACCCAGTTGCAATTAAAACGCGGGTTGATATTGGTCGAAATATTAAAACAAGATAAGAATTCCCCCCTACCGGTCGAGGAGCAGGTTATCAGTATTTTCTTGGCCACATCCAACTTGTTGGATCATGTGGATATTGCGATGGTGAAGACCATCGAAAATGCCTTACTCGAACGCCTGCGTCACCACGATACGACCTTATTGCAAGCCATTCAGTCCACCCAAAAGTTTTCCCCTGATTCGGAGGCCAAGCTACGTGACCATATCGCCCACATTCTGACTGACTTGTCATTGACGCCCAAGGCATAGGGGACGCGAATGCCTGATGTTTTTGAACTAAAAAGCCGAATTGATGGGTTAAAAAGCATTCACAATATTACGTATGCGATGCAAATTGTGACGATTTCTCGGCTCAAACGAATTGTGCAACGCCTCACGTGTACCACTGAGGCCACCCAAGAGGTGGCCAGTGCGATGTCCATCTTATTATCCGAAAAACCCTCGTTTTATTCCCGCTTGGTTCCCCCTTTATCTGATCGCCCTCCCGTCGTGTTGGCGGTATTTAGCAACCGGGGGTTTTGTGGGTCGTACAATCAAGACGTGCTTCAGGGACTACAAAACAAGCTGGCTGAGTTACCGGGTGCGTCGATTGTGGCGTTTGGTAAAAAAGCACCCGAAGTGCTCAAGCGCATATCCTCCTCTTATTCGGTGACCTACTTCCAACCTGAGCGCGACGTGTTTTCTGAGTCTGAAGCGTATACGGCCTATCAACACATCAAAGGCTTGGTGGACACTGGAACGCCTATTCATGCGGTGTATTATGCCTTTAAATCCATTGTCACCCAAACACTGCGTGTCGCCAGTGTGAATCCGCCTGCGGTATCAGAGTTGCCGGATGTGGCGGATTTGCGATTGGGTGTTCCTCCTTTTACCGAACCAAATGCCACCGTTTTATTTGAACGGTTGGTGGATCAATTTCAGTTCTTGCGTTTCTTAACCATTTTGCGAAATGGGGCCAGTTCTGAGTTTAGTCAGCGGTTTCTGCTGATGAAGGGTGCGGTGGATAATGTCAAGGCATTGCAAGAGGAGTTATCGATTGAATTAAACAAGCAACGTCAAGCTGGCATTACCCAAGAAGTATCTGAAATTATTAGCACATTTAAAGCATTAAGCGAGAAATAAAAGGAGTCAATTCAATGAGCGATCATTCAAAATCAGTTGGACATGTGGTGCAGGTCATTGGCCCTGTGGTAGATGCGGTCTTTCCCCCCGGAAAAGTCCCGCGGGTTCGCAACCGCTTAGATATTGCCATTGAGACCAAGTCGGGCCCTTCGACGGTGGTAACAGAAGTGGCCATGCAGTTAGAAGGTAATATTGTGCGGGCCATTGCGGTCAACCCAACAGAGGGCATTCGCCGTGGGGAAGTGGTAGTTGACACGGGGGCCCCGTTAACAGTGCCGGTTGGCGAAGCCACATTGGGGCGCTTGTTTGATGTGTTAGGTGAGCCACTCGATAAAAAAGGGGCACTCGACAATGTGGAGTATGTGGCCGTGCGGCGGGATGCTCCCACTTTTGATGTCATTCAAGTAGACAATCAAATTTTTGAAACCGGCATCAAGGTCATTGACTTAATTGCTCCTTACATCAAAGGTGGAAAAACGGGGTTGTTTGGTGGGGCAGGGGTTGGCAAAACCGTCATTATTCAAGAATTGATTCATAACATGGCCAAGCATCACGGCGGTATTTCTGTGTTTGCGGGGGTGGGTGAACGAAGCCGTGAAGGGAATGACCTTTGGATTGAAATGAATGAATCGGGTGTAATTGATAACACCGTTTTGTTGTTTGGTCAGATGGGTGAGTTGCCTGGTTCTCGTCAAATTGCAGGCCTGGCTGGGTTAACCCAGGCAGAGTATTTTCGCGACCAAAAAGGTCAAGATGTATTGTTTTTCTTAGATAACATTTTCCGTTTTGTCCAAGCCGGATCTGAAGTGTCCACGTTGTTGGGTCGCATGCCATCGGCCGTTGGGTATCAACCCACCCTTAATGCCGAAGTGGGCCGCTTTCAGGAACGCATTGTGTCGACTAAAAAGGGGTTCATTACGTCCATCCAAGCGGTGTATGTACCGTACGGTGGCCATTTTTAGTCACTTGGATTGTTCGACTGTGTTATCCCGAAAAATTGTGGAGCAAGGTATTTATCCGGCGGTAGACCCCTTGGCCTCTACCTCTCGTGTCATGGATCCTTCTTATGTGGGCAAGCGTCACTATGGCATTGCCCAACGGGTGTTGGCCATCTTACAGCGGTACAAAGAATTGCAAGACATTATCTCTATTTTGGGTACCAGTGAATTGTCTGAAGAAGACAAGCAAACGGTATTTCGTGCCCGCAAAATTCAAATGTTTTTGTCACAGCCCTTTTTTGTGGCTGAATTTTTTACTGGTTTGCCCGGCAAATATGTGGCCTTAGAAGACACCTTGTCTGGATTTGCTGCCATTTGTGATGGTGAATATGATCATATTCCTGAGCAGTATTTTTACATGAAGGGTACCATTGACGAAGTGAAGGAAGCCTATGACAAATCTCGCAGTTAACGTCCGTCATTTAGATGGGCAGAGTCTTCAGTGCACTGCCTCTCGGGTTACAGTGTCTGATGACGCGTTGGTTTTATCTGTTTCCCCGGGGCATTCGTTGTTGCTGGCCCCTCTTACTCAGTCCAAGGTTACCATTTATGGCGATGACACCCACACACTGCAGGTTGGGTCTGGATTACTTCGGGTTGAACCGAATCGTGTGTCGATGACGGTATTTCATTAATGGATGTCATCCAGGCCCTCTTTGATCGACTGATTCATCTGGATCAAAATTTGTTGTGGTTGGTGGAGACCTATCATCAGTGGGCGTATTGGATTTTGGGCTTGATTGTCTTCTTAGAAAATGGTGTCGTGTTGGCACCTTTTTTACCCGGGGATTCGTTGGTATTGGTTTGTGGCACACTGGGTGCCGCTGGGGTGGTCGACTTACTTTGGCTTTCGACGATTCTGACGGTGGCCGCCATTGTGGGCAGCACCTTTAATTATGTGGTGGGATATTATTGTGCTGACTTGGTTCGATCGGGTCGTATGCCCTTGGTTAAAATGGCCCATATTGAAAAAACACAGGCTTATTTTGATCGTTATGGGGCGGTTACCATTGCGATATCCAAGTTTTTGCCCATCGTTCGAACATTTGCTCCTTTTTTATCCGGCATGGGTCGCATGAATTTTTGGAAATTTTCTGTTTTTAATGTATTAGGATCATTGGTGTGGGTCGCAGTCTTTGCATCGGCGGGTTACTATTTTAGTCAAATTCCGTTTGTTAGGGATCATCTGGTGATGGTGGTCATGGGTATTTTGGTGGTATCAGTGGCCCCTGTGTTGATTCAGTTGTGGCGCTCAAGATCCTTTCACCATGACGACTAACCCCCCGGTTCCCTGTTGTTTGACCCTATCGGATGGGGCCATTTTTAGGGGGTTTTTTTTTACTCGTGCGGGTGTTCGAACCGGGGAAGTTGTATTTAATACCGCCTTGTCGGGGTATCAAGAAGTGGTGACCGATCCCTCTTATATGGGGCAGATGGTGGTCATGACGTATCCCATGATTGGGTCATATGGGGTGGTACCTGATGATCACGAATCGTCGAAACCACACCTACACGTCCTGATTTGCAAAGAATATATTTCCTTTTACAGCAATTGGCGGGCGACCCAATCCTTGGGCGACTATTTGGATTCCGAAGGGGTCATCGGCATTTGTGGGATTGATACGCGGTCGCTTACCCGTCACCTCAGGGATCACGGTGCGTTAACCGGGGTGGTGGCACCGGCGGACACCCCGGCGGATACCCTTGCGGCGTGGTTGGCGGATGCACCGAATATGACCGGTCAAAATCTAGCGGACCGTGTGTCGGTATCGTCCCCCTACACGGTGCCAGCCCTTGGTGGTGTGCCACGGTTTCGGGTGGCGGTCATCGATACCGGTGTCAAGCGGACCATCTTAACCCATCTGGCCCAACGGGGTTGTACCTGCGATGTGTTACCCAGTACCACGCAGTGGGCTCAGATTGAGGGGCGATATGATGGCATCCTGTTGGCCAATGGGCCGGGTGATCCCGAGCCGGTGACCGGAGTGATCGCCTTGATTCAGGCAGCGTTGGGTAAGCTCCCTGTGTTTGGGATTTGTTTGGGGCACCAATTGCTTTGGCGGGCCTTGGGTGGCCAAACCTATAAACTAAAGTTTGGTCATCATGCGGTGAATCACCCGGTCCGGCACCTGGCCACGGGACGGGTTGAGATCACCTCTCAAAACCATGGGTTTTGTATAGACCCAACGTCCTTGTCTGATCAGGAAGTGGCCATTACCCATGTCAATCTTAATGACCAGACCCCCGAAGGATTTCGTCACCTGGTGCTACCGGCTTTTTCGGTTCAATACCATCCCGAATCAGCCCCCGGTCCCCATGATTCAGGGTATTTGTTTGATGAATTTGTAACCATGATGGCGACCCATCATGCAAAGGAGACACGATGAGTCAGGATGGGTGGCGTGACAAATGTGGGGTGGTAGGTATGTGGGATGTACCGGGTGCCTCTGAATTATGCCGATTGGCGTTGTATGCATTGCAACACCGTGGGCAAGAGAGTGCGGGTATTGTATCAAAAGACCGCAATACCTTTTATGTGGTCAAAGACGAAGGGTTGGTCAGTGATGTGTTTTCACCCGATCAAATGGGATACTTAAAAGGAAAAGCTGCCATCGGTCACGTACGATATTCCACCACCGGAGAATCCAATTTGGCCAATGTGCAGCCCTTGGTAACCAAAACCTCTAAAGGTAAAATCGCAGTGGCCCATAATGGCAACCTTACCAATGCCCGAACCTTGTATCGACAACTGAAGAAAGACGGGGCATTGTTTCAAACCACAGTGGATACCGAGGTGATTTTGCATTTGTTGACCCGCTCTACCCATCAACAACCAGCGGCTTTATTTGGGGATGTACTGTCACGGTTGGAAGGGGCATTCTCCTTGGTGTTTCTAACCGAAACCTATTTGGTGGCGGTTCGTGATCCCCATGGGTTTCGCCCCTTGGTGTTGGGTCGTTTACCTTCTGGGGGGTGGGTTGTGGCATCCGAGACCTGTGCGTTTGATTTAATTGGGGCCACGTATGTGCGGGAAGTATTACCCGGCGAGGTGCTATTTATTGATCAGAATGGCGTGACGAGCATGATGTTAGACCCCGCACCACGGCATGCGTTTTGTATATTTGAACATGTCTATTTTGCCCGTCCAGACAGTGTGGTGTTTGGGGAATCTGTGCATATGGTACGAAAAATGATGGGGCGTCAATTGGCCCGCGATTACCCCGTTGATGCGGATTTGGTCATGGCCATCCCAGATTCTGGAAACAGTGCGGCATTAGGATATGCCGAAGAATCAGGGATTCCACTTGAGATTGGCATGACCCGCAACCACTATGTGGGTCGGACCTTTATTCAGCCCGAGCAACACATCCGCGATTTGGCGGTGAAAGTCAAATTAAACCCGATTAAAGCGGTGTTAAAGGACAAACGGGTCGTGGTGGTGGATGATTCATTGGTACGGGGGACCACTTCCAAGCAACGAATCGAAGCCATTCGTTCGGCGGGGGCCAAAGAGATTCATTTGCGTATTTCATCGGCACCCATTGTGGCACCCTGTCATTTTGGGATTGACACCCCCAATAAAAACCAGTTGATTGCCAATCACAAGTCGATTCGGGACATTTTGGCCTATGTGGGGGCGGACAGTATTGGGTACTTAACCCCTCAGGGAATGGTTGAAGCAGTGACCGCCTATCAGCCCCCGCAATTTTGTACCGCTTGCTTTACCGGAAAATACCCCTTGGATGTTCGAGATAAAGGAAAATTCGCCATGGGATCACGAAAGATAAAATTATATGCCGAAACGAAAGGACATTAATAAAATCATTTTAATCGGGTCGGGCCCCATTATTATTGGGCAGGCCTGTGAATTTGATTATTCGGGAACCCAAGCATGCAAAGCCCTCAAAGAAGAAGGGTGTGAGGTGGTGTTGGTGAACTCCAATCCAGCCACCATCATGACCGATCCTCAGGTGGCCGATGTGACCTACATCGAACCGTTAACCCCGGCATTTTTGGCCCAGGTTATCGCCAAAGAAAAGCCGGATGCCATATTACCCACGCTGGGGGGACAAACCGCATTAAATTTGGCCATGGCCATGGCCA
>RGUG01000381.1 GCA_010027915.1 bacterium
ATCTGTTCTGCTGTCTCACACCAGTTGGCCCCTGCCATCAGGGGTGCATAACTGTAAAATTTCAAGGCAAAGCCAGGCGTCTCCATATCAATCTGAGTTCCCGGCACGGTAGTGACTCCACGATTTGCCACGGTGGCGACCGGGGGCTCGATCCACTTCATAAAATTGGGCGACCCATAATCCATTTCAGGAAAAATCCACGCCCCATCTTCGATATGGGCGAGAGGGGCGTTTGCCCCATGGGCGTTCACAAAATCCTGCGGAGTCGACGGTTGGTATCCACGAGCCGCCGAATCATTGAATAATTGCGGTGTTGCCTCCATCCATGAGCTAGATCCACCTCCCCACGCATTATCCCCGTCCGTGGCCGGCATCACAAACAAGGGGCGCAATGCATCGGTGGCAAAAGGAGCAATAAAGGTATCAATTTTGCCAACGCCCTCATTCGCATACCCATATCGGTAAGAGAGGACGTCATCCGAGGGCACCGCAATCATTGTTTTTTCAGCCCCGGTTTCAGGGTTCACGTATTTGACCCGCCAAAGCTGATAAGCATATGGGGCCACATTCCATGCAGCGTTCCCCGGGTTGGGCTCACTATACCACCACCCATTTGTCGGCGACGGGCCTAGTTGATCAGCCTTATTTGGAGGACTTGAGTATATGTTATAGCTTCCGAGTGGGTTGGCTTGATTGTTGTAGGTCGGACAAGTTCGGCTGATATGATGACTGGGAACAATGACCCATTGGTATCCTTCATCAACAAGAACATCAATTAGGTGGCGGGAATACGCCATCTCGGTGGGAAAGTATCCTCGGGAGTGATCCGAGTTGTCACTTTTTCCACCCCAAGCTTTCCACCAGGCTTGCTTGAAAATCTGCAGCTCTTTTCTGAACACAGATTTAGGAAGTAAAGGAGCAAGGGAATGATGATAGGTAAAACCGACCAAATCCATACGAGTGGAGCCCGCGGGAGTTTTCCAATTTCGCGCCTCCCGGTAACCGCTATTCCAGCCTGAGCCGTAACCAAGTTGCCCCACGGATCCCAATTGTCGGACATTATCAATTAAGGATCCCGAGTAACTAATCGCAAAGCCCCCAGCACTGTTGAATGTGGTTAATGAGTTGCGGGGACCACTCTGATATGAAGTGACCCTGTCTTGTAGGCCGAAAATATCTGCGAGGTTGTTTTCGGGATGCTGTACGGTAATTCCCCCGTAGGTTTGACCAGGCTTCAATACGATTGAATCCCAAGCATACTGAAC
Source organism: bacterium (assembly GCA_010027915.1). The sequence goes on from RGUG01000381.1 coordinate 1,266, forward strand.
TCGGTTTGTTTGACCCCCATTACTATTCCACTCCGGCCAATAGATCGGTTGGTG
>RGUG01000382.1 GCA_010027915.1 bacterium
TGCTGCCGGTGTTGCCGGTGCTGCTGCTGGCCGTGGTGGTGATGGGCGACAGGGTGGGCTTATAGTCTCAATAAAAGTGTTTAATTGGGGGTGAGCACCCAGCAAGGCCCACTGCAACGGTTGAATGGTATCAGAAAGGCCTGGTGATGAGGACGGAAACTCCCTTTTAAGATAGGCCGTCACGAGATCGGGATAGTCAGTATGTAACGCCTGTAATTGTGTGACGATGCACCCTTCTGTTTTGGTATGGTACGGGTAAAAAGATGGGCCCGTACTATCGATACTATCGGTAAGGGCGGACATCATGGTTGAAATCCATAACGAGGAGTCCTTGGTACCGGCTGGGCTCCCTGCTGGTATCGTCTGGTCCGTTGGCAACGCCGCCTTTATTTTCTCCTGGATGATCGGATGATAATCGGAATGAGCATGTCCCCAAAGGGTGCATAACACGTCGAGGGGAGCCGTATTAAGTTCGGCTAACATCGCAGGATGGATGGCATTCTCTTGCCAGAGTTGGGCTTGGCTGAAGTAGCCAATGAGTGTTTCACGGCTGATGGTGAGACCCTCACCTAACCCATCCACCAACGGGTGAACGGGTGTCAAAAGGGTAACGTTGGGTTGTGCCAAGTAGACACCCAAGGTATAGGGGGTAAGGTGGGTGATAGTCGCTACTGATTGTAGCGTCCATTGACCCCTGGGAGTAGGCAATGTCACGCTTCTGGCAGTGGGAGGTGGCGTCGTCTGGGTGTCCGGTTGGGTGGGGGACGCCGTGGACGCCGTGAAGGTAAGTGACGCCGCTTGGATAATGGGTAATGGCGTGGGCGGCTTGATACCAACAGAGGGTGGGGGGATGTTGGGCCTGTCAATGGATGATGGAAAAGATGACGGTTTGGCTGTGTAGATACGCCAAGCCCGATCGATCAGCGTCTGGAGGGTGTCTGAGGCCTCATGCCCCATTTGGGAACCCGATACGATCACGGATCCCCCATGGCATTGAGATGATGGGCGGGTCGGCTTCAACCCATCCATGGCATGACACCCCCATGTCGTGAGTAAACGGGAGATCCCACGAAAGCAGCGGGTCAGACGCGTGATTCGGCTGGATAGGTGCGTCGACTGTCGGGTTGAAAAAGAATAGAAGAGACGCAAGTAGGTGACTCCTTTCGCTGGGGTGTGAGTCGCTTGCCAACGGCATCCCCCAAGAATCAGGAAGTGGGTGTCAAGGGCAATCGATTGCAAAGTGATGGATATACTTAATTATCGTCACAGAATACGTCAAAGTTGTATTTAGTGCTCAAGAATCTGCGGAGAAAAT
>RGUG01000383.1 GCA_010027915.1 bacterium
CATGCCTTTAAAGGCATGGCCATTCGTCAACAAAGTGAGCTGTCGCGTGCCTTTGTCCAATACCATCGGGACATGGGACTGTAACGTTCTTGGGATGGTTACCGACTTTTTTTCGATAATGAGGACGTAACACGATACTGCCATCACAAGGAGGGGCAAGGTGAACGCTTACAAAAAGTGGTCCGCACTATACCCGACAGGCTGTCCTGGCATCCGTCGGCGTATGGCCCAGATGATTCGATGGGTGATGTGGATGGGATGCCTGATGGGGCTTATCATCTGGCAGGTTGCCCCCGACACGCTTGGTGGGGTCCTACCATAAATACTCACATCCGATCACCCATTGCACCACCACCCTGTTGACGACTGCTTACATCAGACGTCGGTACGATCGCACCCACTGTACGAGCCAATGGGGTATCCACTGTCTGATCCGGCGTTGCCAAGGATACAATTGGGTGGCAATGAGGGAATCCCATACTGGATCTGGGTGCATGTCGGGGGGGTGCTGGAGCGGAAACACCATGGATTGGGCTGGCACATTGGCCATGGGGTCATGGGCATGATGGGTATGGGTAGCCCCCTTCCCAAACCCAATATTTGAGATCAAATTATGTGTGGGCAGGACGGTTAGTAAGCGGTGTTGGAGTGTCATATGGTTCACTTGAATATCCCACGTATCGATCTGTTTTTTTTTAATTTTTTTAAACAATGCCGAATAATAGCACCGCATCCCCCAAGATATGGATGGCACATGACGGAACAACTGGTGTCGAATCGCAGGCCAATCGTCTAGGTTTTCATCGTATTTTTGCCACACCCGTTGCCAGCTGGCCCATCCCCATATTTGGGGATACGATGTCCAAGCATAAGAATACAAGGCGGGTACTTGCGTGGCCAATGGGTTGCTCCCACTGATGATGCCCACCGTTTCAACGTCTTGGTAACGATGTAATAACGTCTCACAAAACCGAAAAAAATCATCATGGGGCACGCAATCGTCTTCTAAAATAACCCCGTAAGGTACCTGTTGAAAAAACCAGGTAATCGCCCCCGCCATGGCCTTTCGGCATCCCACGTTTTGGTCACGAAACAAGGTATACACCGAACACGGCCAATCCACCTGGCTTACCAGTTGACGCACCGCGTCACACCGCTGGGCCTCATCTTTGATATGGTGGCGAGGTCCATCAGCGGCAATATACAAGTGTAAGGGTCGCTGGGCACGGATACGCTCCCACACCAACCGGGTGGTGTCAGGACGATTAAACACCGTCAATAAAATGGGAACCGCATACGACATGTCAACACT
>RGUG01000384.1 GCA_010027915.1 bacterium
CCCAACTATTCGCATAGAAAACATTCAATTTACTGACACAGCAGGCAATATCATCACTGCCGATACTCTCAACATCTCTGATCCAAATAATCTGCCACTACCGCTTTATAATCTGGGAACTGCAACAGGTGAAGGTCTATATGGCTCACAATATAGTGAGACCTTTGATGGCAAGGCAGGTAATGATACAATTATTGGCTATCAGGGTAATGACACCTATCTCTATAATATGGGGGATGGTAAGGATACTATTATGGAAGAGAGTGGCAATAACACTGACACCACTACTCAATATGGCACTGATAGAATTAGATTTGGCATTGGCATCACTCAAGCCAGGACTCTTTTATATAAGGTTGGCAATGATCTAATCATCAAGTTCAAAGATAGTGCAGGCAATATCAGCACTACCGATCAAATCACTATCAATAACCAATTCGCCTCTAATGGTAATGTCTATCGCATTGAATCACTAGAATTTAACAATGGCGACACCACTACTACCAGCCTCGACATCTCTAACCCAAACAATTATAGCTACACTGACATTGGGGTTGGTGGCACAGCAGGTGATGATTCTATCTCCCTTACCTCTGCCTTTAATGGTCTGGTGGAAACCTTTGACGGTAATGACTACATCAATGCCTCATATCCCGCTGATTACAACATTGATTCTGGGGCGGGCAATGACATCATCTATACCTCCGGAGGCAATGACACTATCAAAGCTGGTGATGGTGATGATTATATCCAAGCAGGTGAAGGTAATAATAATGTTGATTCTGGGGCGGGCAATGACAATATCACCGCAGGAGCAGGCAATGACATCATCAAAGGGGGAGATGGAAACGACATCATCTATTCTGGAGCTGGTGATGACATCATCTCTGGTGGTAAGGGTGATGACAATATCTCTTATAACAATTCTTATGTTGGTAATCCTGGCAATGACACCTATCTCTATTCCAAAGGTGATGGTAATGATATAATAGCTGAGGGGTATAGTGATTACGCATCATGGGGTTACTATAGTGCCACCAACAACAACGACACTATCCGCTTTGATTCTACCATCAGCAAGAATGATATTATCCTGGTTAGAAGTGGCACTAATCTCATCATCAAGTTCAAAGATAGTGCAGGCAATATCAGCACTACTGATTCAATCACAATCAACGGACAACTATCTGCCTCCTCCCCAACTATTCGCATAGAAAACATTCAATTTACTGACACAGCAGGCAATATCATCACTGCCGATACTCTCAACATCTCTGATCCAAATAATCTGCCACT
>RGUG01000385.1 GCA_010027915.1 bacterium
TTTCGAATCCCGGGTAGCCTTTTGATGGGTAGTGAGAGTGGGGTGATGGAAGGCCGATTGACGGGAAAGCCGGGGCAAATTTCAGTGACGGTGGTGCCCACTGGGTTGCAATTGGGGTTGCCCCAATCCATTGATCCGATGGCATCGGTTCAATTTCAATCGGTCACCCTTAGCAAGGGCTTAGCCATTGGCACGACCATTACCATGACCACGTCGAATGTGTCGTTTGGTACCGTGTTGCAACCCGTGGCCGTCACCGTGATCGGCACCCTGAATGCCACCGCACTGAGTGGGGATGGGTCGCGTCTCACGGGGATTACACTCGAAAATGCGGGGGGTGTTTTGCCTGTGAGCAAAGGGGGATTGGGGATCGATTCGATATCGCCTGGGTCCTTGTTGACGGGTGATCAATGGGGAGGACTTCGCTTGTTAGGACCACTGGGCCCTGCTCAGTTGGTGGTGGGCAGTGCCCTGGGCGTGCCCACGGTGGCCCAATTGGTGGGGGTTCCCAATCAGATTGCGGTGGCCATGGTCAATGATGAATTACGCTTGTCCTTGCCTCAAGATATTGATACCACAGCCCGTCCTACTTTTTTGGGCCTTACCACCTCGTATTTAACGGTAGGGGATGTCATCACCATCTCTGAATTGGATCAACAAGTCCAAGTGGGGGTACCGGGACAACCCGTGACGGTTGGGGTAACCGGAACTGTGTCGGCCACTTCTTTTTCGGGGGATGGCAGTGGGTTAACCCAACTGCCGGCTTCCCAATTAACCGGTGTGCTATCCGTCGCACAAGGGGGTACCGGTCGGTCATCGTTTGCCAAAGGGGTGGTCATGGCGGATCAAGGCAACGCATGGACCAGTTTGCCGTTGGGGGCCGGCCAAGTGGTATTGGGGGTTCGGGACAATGCCATGCCCGTGGCAGGATCGATCGTGGCGGGGGCAGGGGTATCGATTGACTTGAAAGAGGGTTTCATTACCATTTCCCACCAGGATACCTCGTCGGCACCCAGTGTCTCGGGAACCGGTGGGGAGGTCATCCAATCCATTGCCTTGGATCCCTTTGGACACGTGACGGGGGTGGTCACCGCCAATTTTGACGAACGGTATTTATCATCCACCCAAGCCGCCCAAACCCTCTGTTGCTTCTATAGCTTCTGCAGGAACAAATCCAACAACGCGACTGAAAAGAATTGCTCTTACTCGCGAGGCTGGCGCCAATGATAAACTTGCACAACTTTTGTCGATGAGCTCTCAGCCTCTGGGTCAGGGTCAGGGTCAGGGCCAG
>RGUG01000386.1 GCA_010027915.1 bacterium
TTTGGCCACCATCACCCGGTCCATTTCGTGGACAGGACGTGAAATCAAGGAGCAACTCCCCTCAAACGCACCGAATTGGTGGTGTACCCTGTTGCAGACCCATACGCACCCACACCCCCTCTCAAATGAGGTGTTTTATCATGCCATATGGTCACAAGTCCCTGGCACCACCCTGCCGCCCGCCCCTAACGGTTATCAATCATTGGGAAGGGGGCACCTGAGCAGTGCGTTTCAATTATTTGGTGCCATGGCATGGTTGGCCACCCAGCTAAACGGTGAATCACGCGCCGACCATGACCGCCTCATGTGTCTGATTTTTTTGGGGGCCGCCGAAGACGTCGCCGCCCCCGACAATGCCCACGAATGGCGGCACAACCCTGAACTCAATGCCATGACCGCTGAACTCAAACATGAATTAACCTCCCGATGCCTCAAGTACCTACAACACAATCAAAAGGATGGGTTTTCATCCACGCTCATGACCCACACCATCCGCTTGGCCAAGGCCATCGATACCCAAACGCCGCCACCAACCAAGGTGGCCATGGGGTGCCCATTTAATGTACCTGAAAACCCTGGCATCATGACCCTCTTTTTTCCGTACGTGCCCATCCCCAACGCCTCGCTGGTTATCGAAGAATTACCCACTTATCGTCACGTGGCCTACGCCACATTAGCTGAACTCAAACAAACAATTGATACCATCGGGTACAGTCAACTTGACCCCGCCACCCAACATCGGGTGTTAGAAGCTGTTTTTCACCATGTCAAGGCTGGGCTACCCGTCCTATCCCCATCGGCCAGCCAAACCGAACGAAACACCCTCATGGCCCAGTTATTGGGTATGGCCACTTTTTTATCCCATGTGGTCGACACCCAGCGTCCCCTTATGATTCCGTCCTACAGCATGTGGCACCCCGTGTCATGGCACCAACTGGGGCTTTGTTTTTTGACCTTGTCTCAAACCGCCTGGCAAGTGGTGGCCAACGCCCCAGAAACCCGATCGGTCTTTGACAACACGCGACTATTTGAATGGGATGAGATGCAATGGGTCTATCAAGTCACCGACCCTGATTGGGTAACAGTCGCCGAGAAATGTCAGACCCATCCGACGCGCCTTGGAACCCACCCGTCTCTGTTTAATAGCACCGCTCAGTTTGTTTCCAGGATTAATCAACACACCATCACCCCGGGGCATGAGAACTATTGTCGGATGGACCATGGGATATATACCGCCATGAAAACCAAAGGGATAAACGATGACATGATCTTTAAACAATCGTTCAAGCA
>RGUG01000387.1 GCA_010027915.1 bacterium
GATGTTAAAAAAGTTAAACGTCTTAAAAATAATTGCAGCACTTGGAACCTTGCTACCGGCACAAGATCTACTGGCTGCTGCCGATGGCTGGCAAATGAACCTGTACAAGGGGGTCACTCCTATTAGTCGGGACATTTACCATCTTCACATGATAGCCATTGGTGTTTGTTCCGCCATTGGGATCGTGGTGTTTGGTGTGATGTTTTACTCGCTCTTTAAACACCGAAAGTCCAAAGGATACAAACCGGCCACGTTTTCACAAAACCTTCATTTAGAAATCATCTGGACGATTATCCCTTTTATCATTCTCATAGGACTGGCCATTCCTGCGACTACCGCACTCATTCATCAAGACAATAGCGATGATTCAGACATTACCATCAAAATTGTTGGGTATCAGTGGAAGTGGCAATATCAATATTTAGACCAAGGCATTAGCTTCTTCAGCTCTCTATCAACCCCCTACAGTCAAATACGCAATAAAACCCCCAAAGGGGAATGGTATTTACTTGAAGTTGATCACCCTCTGGTGCTTCCTGTCCACAAAAAAATTCGATTTATTGTGACGTCTGCTGATGTTGTTCATTCGTGGTGGGTCCCGGAGCTCGGTGTAAAACGCGATGCCATTCCAGGCTTTATGCATGAGGCCTGGGCCAATATTGATACCCCAGGAACTTATCGCGGACAATGTGCCGAATTGTGCGGCATAAACCATGGGTTCATGCCGATTGTAGTCCAAGCCGTCAGCGAAAAGGATTTTGCCCTGTGGGTAGCAAAACAAAAAGCACCCTTGCCACCCGTCGTTGAAAAACCAATGACACGGCTCGAATTAATGACGGCGGGAAAGGCCAGATATGATCTGGTCTGCTCAGCCTGTCATCAATCAAATGGCTTGGGCATGCCCCCTTTGTTTCCAGCCCTGAAAAGAAGCTCTGTCGCGATGGGGCATCCTCTTTCAAGACACGTTGATCTCATTTTAAATGGAATCCCTGGTTCCGCGATGGCCGCTTATGCTGATCAACTAACCGATAAAGAAATCGCAGCCATTGTGACCTATGAACGCAATGCCTGGGGAAACAATACCAATGAAGAAGTTCAGCCAGCAGATGTTGCTGAACTTCGTCGCAATAAAATTCAATCACCAATCATGGTGGAAAAAGCACAGGCTGGAGGTTTTCGATGAGTGAGTCATTCGTGTATGGAAGTGGGCAAGATGATCATGGACCGAATCAAGGAAAGGGCGTCATTGGCTTTATGAAACGATGGCTTTTTACCACCAATCACAAAGA
>RGUG01000388.1 GCA_010027915.1 bacterium
AACGGCCAGGCCTCGTTGCCGGTGGGCAGTTCGTGGGTTTCGAGATGGTCCGGCAATTTATACCCATCCGCTCCAAAATATTTCAGCCCATTATCCGTATATGGGTTATGGGAGGCGCTAATGACGACGCCCGCAGCGCATCCCATACGACGGGTTAAATAGGCGATCGCAGGGGTAGGAAGCACCCCGCCCCATTGCACATCCACCCCGCTCGCAAGGAGTCCCGTAGCTGTTGCATGCGCAAACATGGCGCCGGATTCTCGCGTATCCATTCCAATCAGAACACGCGGTCTGCCCTGCTCAGATAAACAGCTTCCTAATGCTTGCCCTAACTGCACCACGCCAGACAACGTCATAGGGGTGCTGCCTACAGGTCCGCGGATCCCATCCGTACCGAAGAAACGTCGTGCTACCATGCGTCCACCTCTGTACAAGGAAAAACGCTATCCACCAAGGCCAAGGTTTGCACCGTCGCCTCCACATCATGGACACGAACAATCGAAGCCCCCTGCATGAGGGCGATCACGGCAGCCGCAAGACTCCCATGGAGTCGTCGATGGACAGGCGCCCCATTCATGAGCGCACCGATCATGGATTTCCGAGAAAGGCCGACCATAATCGGATACCCGAGGGTCCGTAATTCGGATAAATGCCGCAATAGTGCCACGTTGTGCACCAACGTTTTACCAAAACCAAATCCAGGGTCAATAATAATATTTTTTGGCGCAATGCCTCCCGTCACGCAAGCATGAATCCGATCTGCCAAAAAGGATTTAACTTCATCGACCACATTCTCATAGTGGGGAGATAAAGGCATTGCACAAGGGGCACCTTGCATGTGCATCAAGCAGACGGTGGCATTGGCACGTGCAACACAGGCAATTGCCCCTTCGGCACGCAACGCATACACATCGTTAATCATGGTTGCGCCCGCTGCAAGCGCCGCCTCCATCACTGGGGTTTTATGGGTATCCACCGAAATACAGACATCACACTCTTGTACCAACGCTTCAACGATGGGAACCACACGCGCTAATTCTTCATCCACGGAAATAGGGGTTGCACCAGGCCGGGTTGATTCCCCACCCACATCAATAATACTGGCACCATCGCTGATCATTTGACGCGCATGGATCAACGCCTGCGTTTTCAGAAGGTGCTTTCCGCCATCTGAAAAAGAATCTGGCGTGACATTTAAAATGCCCATCACACGCAGGCGGTGGAAATTGGTCATGTCTGTGCCGTGTCCTCTGGAGGCGA
>RGUG01000389.1 GCA_010027915.1 bacterium
TCGTCGGCAGCGTCAGATGTGTATAAGAGACAGGTATGAGCGGGCCAAGAACCGGTTACATGAGGTGTTTTGGAATGGGCAATATGGGGTGGATTGGGTGGATGGGCAGCATGTTCAATCGACGTTTTCGACCGAGGCCAATTTATTGGCCATTCTTTATCATGTGGTATCACGAGAGGAATCCCAATCCATATTGGATGTGATGGCGGCCCGTGGGATGACGGGGCATGCGGTGGTCCCAACGGTATCGCCGGCCTATGGGTCCAACCAGGTGTACCCACCGTTTCGGTTGATAGGGTTGTCGGACTATCACAATGGGTTGTCGTGGATTTGGGTGGGGTGCTTGGAAGTGGTGGCACGGTGGGAGATGGGCGATCACAGTGGGGCGACGGCGGCCTTGGATCGGTTGGCGGCATTGATTGAGGGTCACCAAGGGGTGTATGAAGTGTATGATAAGGGTCAACCCGTTCGCCGATTGTTTTATCGTAGCGAGGAATGGTTTGCCTGGTCATCTGGGTTGTTTGTGTGGGCGTGTCAAAAAACTGGGTTGCATGGAGAATCAGCATGAAAATTGTAATTGCCACCGAATCGTATTGGCCGTTGATTGATGGGGGGGCGGTTGCGGAACACCATTTGGCCTTGGGGTTGGCCCAGCGGGGGCATGAGGTTCATGTGTTGGCCCCATCGGAATCGTTTCGACGATGGACCCAATCAGATACGGGTACCACCATTCATCGGTTTCCGTCGTTTCCGATCCCGTTTGTTAAAAATGACCACCGATTGGCTTTGGGGTGTCGGGCCTCGGTGTATGAGGTATTAGATCGAATTCAACCGGATGTGTGCCATATTCACAATCCCTTTCCCTTGGGTAAGGCCACGTTGGCATTTGCACAGTCTCGAAAGGTACCCGTGGTGGCCACCAATCACTGGTTGCCTGAAAACCTCACCACCTTTATGGCACGGTTTCGGTTTGTGAACCAATTGCAATGGATTGTGGATGCCAACTGGCGGTTTATTCGGGATTTTCATAATCAGTGTCAGTTTGTCACCTCGCCCACCCAAACGGCCATTGAGTTAATGACCCAAAATGGGTTGGTGGCCCCCCATCGTCCGGTGTCAAACGGGGTGGATTTATCGGTGTTTAACCCACAAAATGACCCTACCGCTTTAAAACAGCGGTTGCGATTGCCCAACAAACCCACCATGTTGTATGCAGGGCGATTGAGTGGTGAGAAACATGTGGATGTGGCGGTGAAGGCG
>RGUG01000390.1 GCA_010027915.1 bacterium
AAGGGATTCTTCGCCATCGCATTACCAATGGCACGGGCCCCATTTGGGCGGCCAACACGAGCAGCTAAGTCGCGATACGAAATGGTTTGTCCGACTCCGATGGCCATTAATTCCTGATACACACGGCGTTGGAAATCGGTAACCCTGTCCCAATTCAGGTCCACTGACGACAGCGCCATCAAGTCTGTCACCGATATCGGAGCACCATCCTCGCAATACGAAATTGAGTCGATTTTACCTGCGTTGTTTTTCGTAATTTGAATTGGAAGTTGCATGGATGGCTAGATTACCCGGCACCTTGATTTGGAATCAAGCCGCAGTGTTCAGCCAACACTCCCATTCCCAAAAAAATGGGGCCATAAATTACATAATTCAATAAATATACAAATACATTCATATAAATCACAAATATTGAATACATATTAGACTTTTCTCATGATAAAATTGATTAAAATAAATTTAAGAGGTCTATTTTATGACAAAAAAAACCATAACCGGAGCCGAATCCCTTATTCGATGCCTGGAAGAAAAAGGAGTGGATATCATTTTTGGATATCCCGGCGGCGCAGCGATCCCGATTTTTGACGCACTCGTCGATTCAAAGATCAAATTGGTTCTGGTTCGGCACGAACAAGGCGCAACGCATATTGCCGATGGATACGCACGCGCGACCGGTAAACCTGGTGTTGTCTTAGTCACAAGTGGCCCCGGCGCTACCAATACGGTTACCGGAATCATCACTGCGACCATGGATTCGGTACCGATGATTGTATTGTGCGGGCAAACCATCACCGCATCACTGGGCAAAGATGCCTTTCAGGAAGCCGATGTGTTTGGAATCACGGCACCAATTGTCAAACACAGCTATTTGGTTAAAGACGCGAACGAAATCCCACGTATCGTTGAAGAGGCCTTCCAAATCTCTAACACCGGTCGACCAGGTCCGGTATTAATCGACCTCCCGAAAGACATTACGGGCGGGCCCTTTACCGGATCGGGCAACGTCGAAATGGATATTCCAGGATATTCGTATCCGACCCTTGGCAATAAAAAAGAAATTCAGAAATTAGCCGGTTATTTAAAACATGCAAAACGTCCCTTGTTATTGATTGGCCATGGGGCCGAAATCAGTGGCGCAAGTGTGGAAGTCAAAAAATTGGCAGAGACGTTGCAAGCCCCGGTGGCAAACACACTCTTGGGCAAGGGCGTATTCCCAGAAAACCATCCACTGTCGTTGGGAATGCTGGGCATGCACGGTAC
>RGUG01000040.1 GCA_010027915.1 bacterium
TTGCTCAAGGCGGTATTTATCCAACAAGCAGAAAATGATCCCCTTAATCGCTTGGTGATCGAGTCTGGACTATCGTGGCGAGAAGTGGGGGTGATTCAGACTTATCGTAACCTTTTATTACAACTCAAAGGTGCGTTTTCAAGAGAAAAAATCAATCGCATTTGCTTGGCTCATCCCGCTGTATCCCATGCCTTGATACAGTTGTTTCATGCCCGCTTTTCGCCTGAACAAACCCAGCGTGAGGTGGCCATGGCGATGGCAGATTCAACGGTGGAAGTTGCATTGTCACGGGTACCTGATGTGGAGGAAGACCGGTTGTTTCGTCGGTTAAAAAACCTCATAATGGTGACGTTGCGGACCAATTTTTATCGGCATGACCCGTCGGTTTATACCCATATCAGCATCAAGCTGGATTCCTCCCAAATCGAGGGGGTGCCCTTGCCCGCACCCTACCGCGAAATCTATGTCCATGATGTGGGGATGGAGGGAACCCATCTGCGTTTTGGGCCCATTGCCCGGGGTGGGTTGCGATGGTCAGACCGACCCGATGATTTTAGAACCGAAGTATTGGGATTGGTCAAAACCCAGCAGACTAAAAATGTGGTGATTGTGCCCGTAGGGTCCAAAGGGGGGTTTGTGGTCAAGCGGACGGGGTTATCGAGGGATGAGATGGCCCAAGAGGGGGTGGCCCAGTATCAACGATTCATTGCGGCATTATTGGATATTACCGATAACATTCAGCCTGATGGGTCGATCAAGCCACCCGAAAAGGTGGTGTGCCATGATGACGTCGACCCCTATTTGGTGGTGGCGGCGGACAAGGGCACGGCATCGTTTTCTGATATTGCCAATGACGTGGCAGCTTCGTATGGCTTTTGGTTAGGGGATGCCTTTGCATCCGGCGGGTCACAAGGCTACAGCCACAAAAAAGAAGGGATCACGGCACGGGGGGCGTGGGAATGTGTTCGCCTTCATTTTTCGGGGTTAGGCAAAGACATTCAAACCGATCCATTCACCGTGGCGGGGATTGGGGATATGTCCGGCGATGTGTTTGGAAATGGGATGTTGTTAAGCCCGATGATTCAGTTGCAAGCGGCATTTAATCATGCCCATATTTTTATTGACCCTAGCCCCGATCTTCGGTTGTCGTTTGAGGAGCGGTCACGATTATTTCAGTTGCCTCGGAGTGCATGGACCGATTACAACCCTGCATTGATTTCGGACGGTGGGGGGGTATTTGAGCGGTCGGCCAAATCCATTGTGGTGACACCGCAAATGAAAAGGGTATTGGATATTCAGGATGATACTTTATCAGGTGAAGGGCTGATTCGGGCCATTTTGAGCATGAGGGTGGAATTGATGTGGTTGGGTGGCATTGGCACCTATTACAAAGCAAGTGATCAAACGGATGGGTCGGTCGGGGATCCTGCGAATGATGGGGTAAGGCTCCCCATTTCTCAGTGTCGGGCGACGGTCATTGGGGAGGGGGCCAATTTGGGGGTGACCCATCCCGCACGCATTGAGTATGCCCAACGGGGTGGGTGTATCAATACCGATGCGATTGACAATTCAGCAGGGGTCAATTTTTCGGATTATGAAGTCAATATCAAAATTTTATTGGACCAGTGGCTGAGTAGTGGGGTGTTGTCTTCCCAATCGGATCGTAACGCCTGCTTAGAGGCCGCCACCCAAGAAGTGGCCGCCCTGGTCTTGGCCAACAACCGAGGCCAGCACCGGTTGTTAACCATGGATCACCTTCGGTCTCAGGCCAACGGGGTGATGATGGTGAGATTAATAGAGGATATGGTGGCATCGGGGATGCTGGATGCCAGAACCGAACAATTGCCGTACGGGGCGGCATTGGCCCCATTTGAGTCTGGTATGCCCCGGCCCATTTTGGCGGTGATTCAGGCCTACATTAAAATGCAAGTATTCGAGGCGTTGATGGCGGATGACTTACCCGATGACCCATCCTTTCATGCGTTGTATGAAGGGTATTTCCCCCCAGTGATTCGGGGACGGGTATCGGGTTCCTTGCCGCAACACCGGTTGCAACGTCACATTGTGGCCACCTTGTTAACCAATCGGATGGTGAACCAAGCAGGCAGTTTGTTTTTTTATGAGACAGGCCTCATTACTGGGGCGTCCATTCCCCGAATGGCCATGGCCTATTGGGTATTGGATCAGGCATTGGGATTGGGTCCAATACGCTCGAAGTTGGCACAGTCTGGATTGGGCGAGCAGACCATTTGTTCGGTGGTGGTGGCCATGGAAGACCAGCTAAAAGCGTTGGTACAATCGGTCTTGTTGATACCTGGGTGGCCGTTGTCACTGGCAAACATACCCACCATTCAAGACCATTTGACCGCGTGGTCAGATCCATCTCCCACTGACCCAATGGTGACCCACTGGGTGGCACAAGGACTGCCGGTGGAGGTGGCCCAAGGGGTAGCCAAGGTGCATCAGTTGACCCTTATGCCGGAGGTGTTGGGGTTGGGTGGTCACGAGGCACGGGCGTGGATCGAAGCGGTGACCCAGCGATTGGGGATTAATCGATTGAAGCAGATGGTGACCTCCTTGCATCCCACATCCGAATGGGAGGTGACCCACCAAGGATTGTTATGGGGTGGGGCGATGCGGGCGACCCTCTTAATTGCGGGGGGATTGCGTGACCGATTTGCCACGATGGGACCAGAGGCGGCATTGGACACATGGCTGACGAATCCACCCGATGGGGTCCATCGCTTGGCTGAGTTGGTGGGTGATGAGGGGGTATGCGGGGCCCCGACGGTTTCGATTTGTGCCGTGGGGGCGGGGTGGTTAGATGCCGTGGCCTATTCGTTGTCATAAGGCAGGGATGATGAGGGGGGCATCACCAGCCAAACGAAAGACCACGCTGATGTGATGGAAGCAAGCATGACAAAAAAAGAGTGGGTAAGCATGACCCAAAAAATAAATCAGCAAGATGTCACCATTTAATCGTCACATCGCACTACCAAGGTACGGTGTTAAGGAGGCCATCTTTGACGGCGACATAGCCGACCTTGCCGGTGTCCGTGTCGTCGAAAAAGACCCTGAAACGCATTTAGTAAACCTGAGTACAATAGGGTTTGACGGTCGGCTTTGTGCCATGGCATCGTGTGATGCCCGCTATCAGTCTCGCTCATTGTATGCCATGTATGCACGTCCAGAGCTAGCAGAAAAAATCAAGCTGATGCTAGCGATCTTGCCATTGCATCTGGGGATTGCGGTGTATGAAGCCTTTCGACCGGTCTCATTGCAGCAAACGTATTTTATCGCCAAAGCGGTCGAATTGGGAAAAGAATACCCAAGCTGGTCGGATGACCGGTTATACCGTGAGACATCTAAATGGGTGGCCCCCTTTTTAGACGGCTGTATTCCCCCCCATTGTACCGGTGGGGCCATTGATTTGGTATTGTTTGATGTGGCAACCAAGACACTGGTGGACATGGGTAAGTTTGGTGTGTTGTGGGGAGAGAACCCCATAGCGGCCACGCTGTCAAAAGGCCTCAGTGACGCCCAAAAGCGTCATCGCACCCTTTTGATGCATGCCGCAGTATTTGCAGGGCTAAGCAATTATGGCAAAGAGTATTGGCATGTGGCCTATGGGGATCAAATGTGGGGTGCTTTGAACGATCGCCGGGCCGTGTTTGGGCCGGTCAAGAATGAGGCGTATGACCCGGATATTCATACGATATGCCATGATAAGCCCGCATTAATGAAACGGATTCGAGATACAATGCAATCCGGATTGTGACGCGTCTGAACAAGATGGCACCGTCCACTCAAATACGCCAACCTTACGATTGAATGGCAGGGGCTTGGCCAGGGGAGGGTCCAGTTGGGTAGCCGGTTTATAAAAAACCTATTTTGCAGGTGAAACAAATGTGGGATACTGTACCCAAACTATTGTAGGAGCACCCAATATGACCATTGATACCACCCAACCATCTGTTTACGACCAAGCGGTTTCCCTGCATCGACAGCATGCGGGCAAACTAGAAATTCGCTCCAAGGTTAAAATTGAAAACCGACATGATTTATCCTTGGCCTACACCCCAGGGGTAGCACGCGTATGCGAAGAAATTGCCGCCGATCAAGACAAGGCGTTTGAACTGACGATCAAAAAAAACACGGTGGCCGTGGTAAGTGACGGCTCAGCGGTATTGGGGTTGGGTAACATTGGTGCCCATGCCGCCATTCCGGTGATGGAAGGAAAGGCCATTCTGTTTAAAGAATATGCCAATATTGATGCGTTTCCCATCTGTATTGAATCCCAAAACACGATTGAACTGATTAACATCATTAAAAACATCGCCCCTGTGTTTGGGGGTATTAACCTAGAAGACATTGCATCGCCACGGTGTTTTGAAATTGAGTTGGCCCTGCAAGATTTGGGGATCCCCGTGTTTCATGATGACCAGCATGGTACCGCCATTGTGGTCTTGGCGGCCCTATTAAATGCGGCCAAGGTGATGGGTCGATCATTGGGCGAGTTAACGGTGGTCATCAATGGGGGCGGGGCAGCAGGCACTGCCATTGCTGAATTGTTGTTGTCTTGTGGGCATGACCCATTGTTGCCCACACCGTTTCAAGATATTTTGGTGTGTGATTCCAAGGGCATTTTGTATGAAAACCGACCGGATTTAGAATCCGCCCCAGACAAATTACGGTTGGCCATGAAAACCAATCGATCGGGTCGTTCGGGTGGGTTGTCAGATGCCCTGAGGGGTGCCCATGTGTTTTTAGGGGTGAGCGTGGCAGGGGCACTCACCCAAGACATGATTCGCAGCATGGCCCCTGATCCGATCATTTTGGCCATGGCCAACCCCATTCCTGAAATCATGCCGGATCTGGCACGGGAGGCAGGGGCCTATATTGTGGGGACGGGTCGAAGTGATTTCCCCAATCAAGTGAACAATGTGTTGGCGTTCCCGGGTGTATTTAGAGGGGCCATCGATGCCCGTGCCAAGGTGATTACCAAAAGCATGAAGGTGGCAGCCAGCATGGCGTTGGCCGAGTCAATCTCACCCTCAGTGGACGCCATCTTACCGTCTGTATTGGATAAATCGGTCACGTATCGTGTGGCGGAAGCGGTGGCGGAAGCCTGGCGATTGGCCCATCCACTGGGAAATATTGAGTAGGGTGGGACTAAAAAAGGGGTTATTGGTTTGCTGGTGGGGGGTATGGATAGGGGTTGTCCTGGGGGCTGACTCTCCCATTAAGGTGTTAACGCCCACCCCTCAGACCCATCGGGCAATGGCAGAAGAAGGGGTGTTCCTAACCTCGAAGCCGTCTATTTTAATCAAAGGAAATGTTCAGCCAGTGACCCGATTGTTATTAAATGGGGTACCAGTATCGGTGGACATGTCAGGCCGATTTTATGAGGTGGTGTCTTTACAGCCCAACCTTAAAACCAACTTACAGCTCATCACACCGGACATTCCATCGGCCCAACCGTATGTGCTACAGGTGATGTATGTGCCAGTTGGGAGTCAGCGTGTTGAGACCCCTGATAGTGTGATCGGGCCTCCCGCCCCACCCCCCAAAGAGTCAGTGACGTACACGCCTGAGCCAGTTAATGAAGGGGAGGCCGAAGACGAGGGGGTAGAACGAAGTTTGGACCCTGTCATGTTGTTTTTGCCTCGTGGGGCCACGGTAGAGGGTGAGAAAGTGGTGGTGACCACCTCCAATATCATCTTGCATGGGTTGTCACATGATGTAACGGCCATTCACGTCAATGGCGAGCCCGTGGCCATGAAACCCAATGGTCGGTTTTCGTTTCCACTGAACGGTATTCCGCGCACGGGCATCACGCTAAAAGTGGTCGCCACGTTGCTGTCCTCACATCGGTACACCAAAAAAATAGTGGTGGTGAATCGGTCCCCACAAGCGGCCATCGTACCCGTTGACCCCACCCCAACCTTATATATTGACGGGGTGGCGGCTACCCACAACGTGATTGATATCAAGGGCGATCGTTGGGTGTTAAAAGGCCGCACCCATCGGGCAGGTTCCCTGACAGTGAATGATGTGGATGTTACCGTCCAGCCAGATGGCACTTTTTCGATCCCCATTCGATTGATGCAGGCCGATGCCCGTATTCGGTTGGTGGCACAAGGACAGGGCACGGTGGAACGACGGTTACTGATTCAAAAAACAGCCCAAGTGGTAACGCCGGCAGTGCTGGCAACCCAACCGGTTAATCAGCCAGTGTCCCCTTTGGTGGCATGGGAGTGGGCCTCACCCGTGTTGGGGGCCTGGCCCAAGGGTGTGGTCATCGTCAACAAGCCGGCGGTGTTTTTAAAGGCTCGAACGGCGTGGTCGGGTGTAAAAATCAATCATGTGACGGTGCCGGTGGGGGCCATGCAGTGGGTACACCACCGATTGCCATTACAAGCCAATGTGGTGACCCCTATCGTGATCGAAGGGATGGGGCCTTCGGGGAAAGAAAAGATGGTGGTAACGGTGTGCTACCAGCCATCAGAGAGTGAAAAACGAGGGGTGGTCAAGCAGGGGCTTGTAAAAGGTGGTGGTACTCCGACACCGGCACTGCCAAAGCCCGAAAGGCCATCAGGGGGGTGGACACCATCGGGAGGCACCAGTAAACCATTGCCCATACCGACGGGGGAGCAGAAACGGCCCACTGATGGTGTGACAAGCAGTAAACTACCCCCCGTATCGGGTTTTTCAGATCCGTTCAAACGAATGAAGCCTACCCCCACTGGTTTGTCAGAGGGGGAGCGATCCAAAATGATGGCCCAAATGATGAAGACGTATCAGTTGATGGAAAAAGGGAACGAACGATTCTACAAAAAAGAATACACCAAAGCGGTGGCAGCGTATGAAGAGGCCCGCACCTTAATGCCACGCTACCCCGATATTTATGTTCGGATGGGGTCGATTTATTTTCGAATGAGGGAGTGGGAAAAAGCAGAAAAAATGTGGCATACGGCCCTAACCTTGGATCCCCAATACCCTGACTTAAAGACATTTATTGCCAAAGCGAGACAATCCAGGTTGCAAACGCAACAAGTGGCATCAGGTGGCACCAAGAAAACCGGTTAGAACCGTTCAAGCCCGATAAGACTTTTTCAGATCCTGCCCATAGATCAAAAAAAATCGATGTTTTTAGATGGGAGGTGGTGGGTATAAACAGGGGGACTTTGGATAGAAAGGGGGCGGGAATGACGACTGACACAAGGGGTCTCGGTTTTGTTGAATAGCGGGATGAGGTGGTCAAGCCAGGCCATAAAAAGTGATCAAAAAAGGGGAATGGATCATGAAATGCACAAAATTATTGGGAATGATGGCGGTTATGTTGGGTGGGGCTTCGTTGATGGTGTCGGCTGCCAGCGTTGCACCCACCAGTACAGTCAATAACATTAGTTCAAGTGTATGGTCACCCGGTAGTACCCTTGCCGTGACCGCTGCGGCAAATGGTAGTATCAATTTGGGTAGCCTCACCATTGAGAATAACAACCGTGCTGGGTACAGTGTCACTGTTGAATCAACAAACCTAGGAAAATTGAAACTGGCTGGGGTTACTGCTCGGGCAGGGGAAGTGGGCAATGCCTTGCCTTACACCATTTCGACTGCGGCCAATTCGGTGCCAGGGACACCTTCAGGCCAATCACCTGATCCGATGTTGTCTAGCAACCATTCATTGGCGACTAACTTGGTGTTGAGAGTGGATGCCCCATTACGTGCATCACAAGCGGCGAAATATGATTTTAGTATTGCCTATGGTGCGATTAACGATTTGTTCCGTGGTGACATGGTCGATACCATTACCATCACGTATGCCGACTCCATCTAATCGGTGAGGGGTCGCAAGATGGTGTAACCACCAAAGGGGCACGAATGTGCCCCTTTGGTGTTGGTGGGGATTTGGTTGGATCGTGGGTGGTGATAGGGCAAAGCCCGGGGTGACCAATCGGTTAACAGAAGCCGTCGCGATGGAGGCCCCTTGGGTCTTTTGTCCATGACGCACGGCCTAGTAATGGCGATCGTGGCCCACCAACCGATCGCGTCAGTGTAGGGGCAAACGACCCGTGATCGACTGGTGGGTATGGGGATATGGTCTATCTCATGCTGGGGTGCCTCTATCCAATCGGTGCCCGTTCAGTCATGGGGCAGGTTGGGTTTTTTTGGTGCACGGGGCCTGTGTGGCAACGGCCCAAGTCGTATCGGTGATCAGTACCGGATGGGTAGCACGTGCATCACCCACCGACACGTGGCACAATGGGTGTGCATCGCATTCACTGGGTACCGTTTGACCAAGACCATCACCGGATGTTAGGTGGGTGGGATCACCCATCTTGGGTGGGCATGTGAGATCATACAATGGTGACCGGTCTCAGGTACATATCGTGATGACCCGATCGAGCGTCGAGGGGGCAAGGCCCTATGGGGAACGTGCTTCCCGTTGTATCCCAAGCAAGAGGCCATTGAGTGGGCTGTCGACTCCATGATGGGTCTTGCATTGGGGCACCCTTGCAGGGGCTAGCGGAGCTAATCCAACCGACGGCCCGTCTCATCATGTGAGACCGTGCAGGTTGTCTTCACGGTGTGTGGTGACCTGTTTGGATGCCCCCATTCGATCCAGCAAGTGAAAGACGCACCCTGTATCCCATCAACGACCCCCCTCCCTAACAAAACAAATCCCACACTAGTTAAACGAATGCCGCCCTTGCACCAGACCTTGCACCCGACCTTGCACTAGAGGGGGAATCACAGTGTGCGGAAGGGGCAGGCAGGACGATATACTTAGGATAAGTAACGTCATGAATTTGATTATAATGATCTATAACGGCCTGAATAGAGGGTGAAACTGTGTACTGTGTGGAGCCGGATGGATGGCGGAGGGTGCTTAAGAACTCAGTCAG